>CAZISK010000063.1:0-16070 GCA_964541355.1 uncultured Candidatus Obscuribacterales bacterium | reverse complement strand
CGATGAGGAGAAAGATGAGCTCAATCTAGCGGAGCAGCCAGGCAGAATTTATGGAACAGAGATGTATGTCTACGAACGCGCCAAGTTACGTGGTGCCGACGCTCTCACATCGCCGCGCACACCGGCTGAGATGAAGCATACTGTGCTCAACGAGTGTTTTCAGATTCTCGATGTCGACTTCAAGATTTCGAAGGACCCCGAGCTTCGTAAGGAGTACCGGGCAGAAGCTGATGCGGTGCCCGAGACCCTTCGAGACCAGCTCGGGACTTATTTGAAGGAAGATGATTGGGGGGCCAGAGAGACCTGCTCCGAGCTCTCAGCCAGTCTTTTCGGCTCCCAGGGAGGCGCCAACGGTTCCGAATTGAACCGCTGTTTTCCGCGCACTAAGAAGTGGTTGAAAACTAAACTCGGCATTTGATAGTCACTTTGACCTTTTTAGATCATCGAACTTGCCGCCATTCGAGATGTAGTCTTTAACGAACTTGGGATCTTTGTCAAGACCGAGTTTTTGCGCCAGCGAGTTGAACGTATGGGTGCCGGCGATTGCAGGATACGCCTTCATCGCTCGCTCTAGCGAATCACGCACCTGGGCATCTGATTGGGGCGAGCGATTGGGTTCATTGAGACGGAAGTCCTGGTAGGCTTTTCCGGCGAGGGATGAGCCGAATTGCATCGGCAGCAAGTTCCGCTCACTCTCACTTTGTGCGAAGTGGGCTTTGTGTCTGTCTATAGCTTTCTCGTTTGGTGTTCCGGCATACTCTTTGCCGAGTTTGTTCAATACCGCGGCGACGTGCTTGAAGCCTTCCACTTCTCTTGGTGTCGGCCTGGCTACGTCTTTGTTTTGCGCGAAGAAATCGTTGCGCTGCTTTCTTGGATCTGCACCGACATCGTGAGCCTTGGAATTGATCTCTCCAAGTTTAAACGATTGATCGGCGACAGCATCCGGATTGCTGGTAAGTCTTCCGAGCAGTTGTCGGCTGGACATGCGAATCTGTGCGTCCGGTGATTCAACGGACGCACGAGCAAGTGCTTCGGCTGTAGCGGGACCGGCTTTGTCCAACCTGGCCTTGGCCTGTTCTCTGCGCGCGTAGGTGTCTGCGCCGAGAGCCTTGACCTCTTCGTTGATGGCATTGTTGAGATCTTTATCGCTGGCGTCCGGCTTCAGTCCCAATCCAGCCTTTGCCTGAGCCTTCAAACTATCGGTGAGCGTCTTCTTGGGATCGAAATTAGTTTTTAGATCCGAGTCGCCACGAAGTCGACTCGCTTCGTCCGGTGATTCTTTTGGACTACCTGCTTGCGGAGGTGGGTTGTCTCCGCCTTTTGCTGGTGGAGCTTTCTCCATTCCTTTTCCTGGAGCGTTGCCGCCTTCGGGCTTCGACTGTTCTGAACTTCCGCCCATCGGATCGATTCCGGGCTTGGTAGGAGCGGTTTCCGCTTTGGTAGGGGCGGATTTGGGGTCAGGTTTTGGAGGGGAATCTGACTTGGGACCGGGCTCCGGTTTTGGAGTAGGATTGGATTTGTTTTTATCTTCCGGCGTTCGCGCTTCAGAATCTGTCTGTGCGGCTGCCGTTGATTGAGAGGGAACGGCGTCGGTATTTTGACCAGGACTTGCTGATTTCTTCTGGGCGCCCTCGTCTGATTCAATGGATTCGACACCACCTGTGATGCTCTTCCTTCCCTCTAAGGCAGGTGAATCGGTCGTCAATCCTGTGAGCTCTAGGGTTGGCAATTCTTCGTTGTTGCTGCTTGCCTGATCTGTTGATTCGTTGGTTTTCTGGCCTGACTCTTTTACGCTTTTCTCATTTACTGACGTGGACCAGCTTTCCTGCCCGCTGTATAGATTCCTGACAAAGTCGTCGACCGAACTTTCTTGTGTATCCGGCGCTCGATACGAAACCTCTGTTGTGTTATCTCCCATTTGCAACTCCTTTGTGTCGTTTCCCGGGCTAATGTAGCGGCAGACTGTTGAGAAATTGCTTCGTTGAAGATGACGAGAATGGGGCAGATCGTTTTCCGCCAACAACCCGAGCATTGAAATGCAACGCAGTTACAACGGAATAGAATATCGTTTAGCAAGGGCGGTCAAGTTCTTACAGGCGCAGCATCACCGAAACCAGGCATTGATTCCAGCCTGGGCAAGCGCAATGGAGACAATTTTGCTTGGGCGGTACATGAAGTTGAACCGATATCGGTTCCCATTTCACCACCTGCATCTATTTTGACCCAATTTAAGAACTTGTTCGGAAGCCGCGCCTAAATCATGCCCAGCGGAACGTCTCTTTTCGGTGCGGGGTAGAGAGCATCGATCCGTTCTATCTGTTCATCGGTCAGAGTGATACCGAGAGCTCCGGCATTTTCTTCGACGTGGTTGAGGTGTGAAGCTTTGGGAATGGTGAATGTGCCGTCCAGTCGGGTCAGGAACGCCAAAATCAACTGCCTGACCGTCGCTTCCAGAGATAGAGCGATCTCCTCCAGATCCTTGTAAGCGCGCGTATCGGCACCAGGGACGGTACCATACGGCGTGTAGCCGACCAGGGCGATATCGTGCTTGTTACACATTGGAATCAGTTTTCTCTCGATCCCTCTGTTCTCTAGGTTGTACAAAACCTGGTTGCAGGCAATTTTACCGCTCGTCAGGCAGGACAGTGCGTCCTCTAAATCGTCTGTATCGAAATTGCTGACTCCAAACGATCTGATCTTTCCTTCTTTCTCGAGCTTCTCCATGGCTGCCAGTGTCTCGCTCAAGGGCAAGTTGCCTCGCCAATGCAGCAGGTAGCAATCGAGGTAGTCAGTCTTCAGGCGTTTCAAAGATCTTTCCAGCGCTGAAATTGTCCCAGTGTAGGTGGCATTGGATGGGAGAACTTTGCTTACCAGAAATAGGTCTTCGCGCTTGATACCGGACAGGGCATCTGGTATCAACTCCTCTGCTCGTCCGTACATTTCCGCGGTATCGATGTGGGTCATACCGAGTTCGATACCACGTCTGAGCGAACTGATCGCCTCCTGGCGTGCTTTGCCCGATTCCGGAATTTGCCAGGTGCCCTGCCCGACGACAGGCACCATCTTTGTTGTCCAGGAGAATTGTCGTCTCAACATAAAATCAGAGGCTGATGTGGTATTTGATCTCGTTTTCGAGAAGCGCGACCTTCTCTTTCAATACTGGTGAGCGCTCACCATCGGTTTGATGCCATTTCGAAAGGAGGTTGCGTACTGTCGTAAGCAGCTCCCGATCGCCTCCATGAATAACCATTCCGCGACGATCTGCAAGGACACGCTCTGCCAGTGGAACTACGCGAGCCATAATTTTGTTGATATCGCCGGAGATTACCACGAGCGCACCGGCTATTTGCGCCGCGTCTGCGGATTCGAGGCTCTGGTCGTCCAGCATTTCGTAAAGTACCGGCGCTGCATCGGAGGCCTTTTTGCCGAGCCGGCCGAGCGCTTTTGCCGCTTCGCCTTTGCCGGTCACTCCGGAGGACGAATTGTCGAGCCTCAAGGCTATCCAGTCTGCTTGCACCGCTTCGGTCAAGACCGAAACGAGACCATCAGTATCCGGTGAGTGTTTGCTCAGATGTATCGCGGCCCACCACCGATTATTCGGCTCATTATGTGAAAGCACCGGGCGCAGAACTTCACTAATCTCTTTGGGATTGCCGCTCGCTTCTGGATACCACTTGACTGCTTCTGTTGAGCCGTCGGCGACAGCCTGCTTGAGCAGCTCGTTGAGGACGGAAGACTTAGGAAGTAAAGCGTTCATGATGTTCATGTTGGCCTGTTCCCAGGAGTTGCCGCGGGTAAAGTCTCGCGCATCAATCGCTTTGGCGACGACCGCTGGAAGCCCGCGATCGCCAATCGATCTAATGTATTCGTCGACGGTGGATTGAAACTGTCTTATCGGATTGTTGATTACCGAATTCACATAGTCGTGATACTTGTTGTCGATGGATTTGAGTATGGAGGCAAACTCGACTGGGGCATGGCTTGGAAGATCCAGTAATTCGATAGCCTTTGCGATTGGGTTTTTATCGACCTGGGCGTGACCTTTCTTTTTGGTAGTCGCGTCTTTCTTCTTTGGCGCAACCTCTTTCTTTTTCGGTGGACTCGGTTTGCGCTTTTCCAATCCCACTTTGCTCTTGGTCGTCGTGAGCTTCTTGAGCTTGGTTTCCGATTTCTTTTCCTTAACTTTCGGTTTGGCCTTGGCCACAACCGGCTTGGATTGCTTGGCGGTGCCGAGAGCTTTCGCTTTCTTGCCGTGAGTCTTCTTGTTGGACGTGCTTGACTTCTTCTTGCTTGAGCCGGACTTCTTTTCAGCCATTGCGAAAACCTTATTTCTGTCCCGAGAAAACGATCGCGATTTTAGCAAATTTGCATCTTGAGCTGGTCGTTTGAATAATAACAAGATTAGCTGATATGCTGAAATATTCCGTTGCTCACTGATTTTCAGGTGTGTGTAATCTCGATGTGCTCAACAAATAGGCGTCTCATAGTGCTTGTTGCCCTCTTGTGGTCGATTAGTTGCCAATCGATGCCAGCGACCGCGCAGCCGACAGAGGAATCCGTATCCGGGGCTGGTGCCTCTTCTTACTCTACTCACGCGCAAGGACGACTCGGAAAGCTACGTCGAAGTTCTCAAGTGAACGCGGGCAAAAGTAATTTGCTTGCCGCCGATGTCAGTCGCGATGAAAAAATTGTTGATGAAGCAAACAAGGCTTTCTTCACAGGAGACTATGCGGCTGCACGAAGTGCCTTGCAAAGAATGTTGAAAGTGGAAGGCTCCAGTTCCGAAAAGAGCGAAGACGCGCGCCTATTCATCAACCTGGGCATCTTAACTCTGGCTCTCAATGATGCCGAGAAAGGTCTCGATTATTTCGGACAGGCAAAAAAATTGCTTGATAAACAGTCTCAGCCGAAACCGCTTGATTCTGCCGATTGCTTGATGGGACTAGCGGAATGTCAGTACGCCGTTGGTCAAACCAAGTTGGCATCACGCAATTATTCGGAGGCCTTGAGCCTTTACCAGAAGCACCTGGGGCGGTGGCACCCAGATTCAATACCTGCTCTGGAGGGTCTGGCCGGTTGTCACTATTTAGACAACAATTTCGACATTGCGCTCTCTTTGTATGAGCATGTCGCGCGTATCGATTTAAAGCAGTGGGGTCCTGAACACCCCAGAGTAGGACTGTCGATCAACAATCTTGCTGAGATCAAGTATAAGCTTGATGACTGCTCTTCGTCCCGGGCGTATTATGAGCAGGCTCTCTGGATCTTCAAGAAGTGCGCACTCGATCGACTTATGAAGAAGATGGAGGCTGAGCAGAGCACGCTGAGCGAGGCGGAACGTACAGTCCGACAAAAGCGAATTGTAGATTTCGTGATGGGAACCAAGGCACCGCCTGCGATAGCAGAACGGACCTTCAATCTGCTCAAGGATAAGGATTTCGATTCGACGAAAGCAACATTCGCCTTGAGACCAAAAGAATTCGATAGTTGGTCCGTCGGTAGGCGGGGAGCGGAAGAGACGTTATATGTTTCCATCGATGCGTCGGTTCCCCAGAAAGGCACCATTGTATGTTTGCACGGTCTAGGATTGCATTCGAAGAGCTTCAGCGGCTTCGCTGATAAGATCAATCCTTTCGGTTATTCCGTTATAGGGCTGGATGTAAGAGGATTTGGCTCGTTCGCTATGGAAAAAGGACTCGATCGGCTCGATCTGGACTCTGGTCTTGAAGATCTCGCTGCGTCCGTCAGTCTTTTCCGCGACCATAGCCCAAACACTCCGATTTTTGTTCTAGGCGAATCGATGGGCGGAGCTCTCGCCGTTCAGTTGGCCGCCAAATATCCGGACTATGTAACAGGATTGGTTAGTGCTGTTCCTTCGGGAAGACGCTTTAAGAGCGCGTCTACAGGTCTACTGGTCGGTATAAAACTGCTCGAGGACAAAAACAAACCGATTGAAATAGGCAAGAAAATAATCGAGCAGTCGACCGTTAACCAACAACTTCGTGATGTCTGGATGAATGACCCGGGCGCCCGTCTCAAGCTCTCTGCCGAGGAGCTCGTGCGATTCAATGAGTTCATGAACCAGACCGAGAAGGTGGCGCGCGAGATCAAGCAGACTCCGGTGATAATCTTTCAGGGGTTCAAAGACCATCTGGTTAAACCGGAAGGGACGATCGCTTTGTATGGTGCGCTCGCCACTCCGCAAAAGGATCTGGTTCTGGTCGGTGACCGTGAGCACTTGATCTTCGAGGAAGGGCAATCACCCAACGATATAGTTCGAATGTTGGCAGCCTGGCTCGATTGTCATCTGGAAGCGCCCAAACAACAACAGGCTGTCAAACCCTGATTTCGCATTCCCGTGCTCGCTCTTCCGCGGCAGTACCTTTCCCATCCAATTTTGCTTCGACGATCGAAATTTGAGTGTGGTTTCTCTGATTCTCAAACATAATTTTTTTCGTCTTGGGCGAACCGTCGACAAGCTTCTGCTACTCCTGAGTCGATAAGTAGTTGGAATATTCTTCACATGGGGAAGAATATTGTGATCCCTCAAACGCCCGGCCACACAGAAATGCGCATCGCTTTATTTATCAACGATATTCAGACGGAAAGGGTTACATATACGACCAACCTATTCGCTATAACCGCGATCAATCGCGGGCATGAGGCGTGGGTTATTAGCGCCGAGGACTTCATCTACGATCGGGACGACAAGATTAAGGCGCGGGCGCGACATGCGCCGAAGTCAATGTACAAAAGCGCCGCGTCATATTTATCGGATCTCCAGGGACCAAAGGCGCGAGTCGAAGAGATTGTGGTCGATGATCTCGACGTTTTGATGCTGAGGAGCGATCCAGCCGATGAGATCGGCACTCGTAATTGGGCTATGTCGGTGGGCATCGATTTCGGTCGGGAAGCGATGAGACATGGCGTAATCGTGGTCAACGATCCCAATGGGCTCTCCATGGCCCGCAACAAAATGTACTTTCAGACCTTTCCGGAAGAGGTAAGGCCGCGCACTGTAATCACGCGTAGCCGGCAAAAGATCAAGGATTTCGCCAAGGAGATGGGCAATTGGATTATTCTTAAACCGCTTCAGGGCTCGGGTGGAAAAGGCGTGTTCCTGGTGAAGCCTGAGGACATGTCCAATCTCAATCAGATCGTAGACGCGCTCAGCAAAGACGGTTACATCATCGCACAGGAGTATCTGCCTGCTGCTGCTAAAGGAGACATTCGCCTTTTTATGATGAACGGTCACGCCATGAAGTACAAAGGCAAGTATGCCGCCTTTCGAAGAATCGGTGCAGAAGGTGATATCCGCAGCAATGTGCATGCCGGCGGTAGCGTCGAGCAAGCGATTATTACCGAAGAGCAGCTCGAGCTAACCAAAATAGTACGTCCAAAACTGGTTCAAGACGGAATGTTCCTGGTCGGACTCGACATAGTCGGCACCAAACTCATGGAGATCAACGTTTTCAGTCCCGGCGGCTTGGTCAACGCCCAGCGCTTCGAAGGCGTCAACTTCGCTCATGCCGTAATCGATTCTCTCGAGCACAAGGTCGATTATATGCGCTTTTATAAACGCAATTTCTGCAATGCCGAGATGGCGACACTTTAAGAATTGACCAATCGAGTCTGCACCGCAGCCGGTGGCACTATCGGGCTTGTGGAGGATAGTTGGCGTAGAGTCTGGATATCGTTGCTCGATCGCGTTTTGTCAGAGCCGGCCAGATTGTCGGTGCTTCCGAGAAGAACATCACGTCGGCGTTGCTGTTGGAGTGACCGTTGATGCCTAATGCATGTCCTACTTCGTGCAGACAAACTATTTTCATGTCATCATCGGTCAGAGGCATGCCACCACGATTGGTTAAGATCGTGATACGCGCAGATACAATTGCGACGTCGGATCCACCTTGCGGTTGCCCGGACAGCTTGGTCAGTCCCCCTTCAACCGGACGTCCTCGTTCAACAACTTTGTTCGGGTCACCTGTCCAGTCGCACATGATGTTTGTTTGACTCGGATCAGATGAGAGTGAAAATGCGATGCGATTGCCTGATGCGACCGCCCATGCGGAGAAGGCATCCATTAGCACCTTGCGATAGGTGTCCCTGTATCCGGGCGCGTGAGCACCGTTGGCGATGAAGACCCGGACAGGCATTATCGGCCAGCGAAAGAATTTGCCGCCGGATGCAGCGCTCATGAAATAGTCAGGATCGCTGGGCGAACTGCCGCCTGCCTGTCCGCCTTGTTGCGAACCGAGCTGTTGTTTGAGCCCGACGATTCGTTGCTTGATATCGGAGGTTTTCGGTGAGCCTGGAGTCTCTCTCAAATACCGATCGTACCAGCTTATTGCATTCTTGCTGTCGCCTAAGGTTTGATAATTCGATCCTATGTTCAAAAGCGCCTCTTTGAGGCTCGGGTCAATCTGCAAGGCATTCTTAAACTCAGTGATTGCGTTCATGTTGTGACCGCACTCAGCCAGCGAGTATCCAAGATAGAAATGTGCCGGCGCGAAATTAGGATCAATTTCGATCGCCTGGTGAAAGACCGAGCAGGCATCGTTGAACCGCTTCTGGCTGACAAGCGTCTGACCTTGCTCGACGACTGCTCTAAGATTTTGTTGTCCTTTTCGCGAACCGGCTTGTTGAATGTAACTTTTAACCTGTGCGGCATCCGGGGCGTTGGGATTGGTCTGTAAGTAGTATTGAAAATATGGCACGGCCTGGTCAAGCTGATTCATATTCATGAGGCAGGTACCGAGATTCACGTTGATGAAAGTCATTTGCGGATTGAGCTCGAGTGCCTTGCGATACTCCGGTATTGCTCTTTGGGGATTACCGCTATTCTGGTATGCCATACCCAGGTACCCATGCACCTCTCCGGCGGTTGGATCCATTCTTCCGGCTTCCTCAAGCAGTTTGACAGCCTGCAGAGTCTTGCCTGAATTGATTAGTTGCTCGGCTTGGACGCACATGCCGTGCACTTGCTCAGTGAGCGCGAAAGCTTGAGAGGGGAGCATCAATACTCCCAAAAGCAGAAACACTGTTTTACAACGACGAAAGATTCTTGTTTTCGACGCAGAAGGCATTCGACGATCCTGGAAGACCCCGACGTGCTTTTCGATCCCGGCGTAAGCATAGAATTCGACGCTGCTTATCCTCTTTGGGGAAGGTAGGTGCAGCGACCGGAGCAGCGCTGGCAAGGCATAGACGATCGAAAGCACCATGTCGCCGGTTTTGAAGAGCCCGCCAACGGAAAACTTCGAGCATCGATGCTCAGCCTTGTCCTTGTGGTAGAGCAGTCTCGAGGGTGATGAAGGTTTCGTCAGGCGGTCCGATGTCCCGTCTCTTCTAACGTGACGGGCGACCAGGGCGACTGCCGAAGCGAATCTGTTTCGGTTCATGGTAAGCGCTCTTTTGTCGACGGATTTCATTATAGATAGAAATGCCGGGTTAATCCGGGTTTCTCTTTTACGGACTTCGGTATGATGGCATATATTAGGTAAGGCAGGTGGTTGAGGAGCTGAAACGGAGTGTGGCCAACGCCCCAGGACTATAACGAAGCCGTGCAGCAGCCACAGCTTTGCTTTTCCGACCCTGACCTGATGAAGTGTCGGGTGGAGTTGAACCACCTTGGTTTGCCCCGACCCATGACCGGCGCATTTGCAAGTGTCTACCGGCTTTCCAACATCCAAGGCACCTCCTGGGCGGTTCGCTGTTTTCTGGAGCAGCGCAACGACATGAAGGAGCGCTACGAGGCGATCATGTCCTCGGTGAACAATTCCGGCTGCGATCTCTTCGCCAAATTCCAATATGTGGAACGGGGAGTGAAGGTTCGATCGGATTGGTACCCGATCCTCAAAATGGACTGGATTGAAGGCGACAGTCTGGACAAGTATCTGGACCGGCACGTGAAGACCCGAAGCAAAGTTGCCGCGTTGCACAAGCAATTTCGTGAGCTGCTCGCCGGCCTCAAACGGGCTGGTATTGCCCATGGTGACCTTCAGCACGGCAATATTCTGGTCACGGATTCGGGGCTAAAACTGATTGATTACGACGATATGTTCGTCCAAGAGCTCAAAGGCAAGGTAAGTCATGAACTGGGTCATCGCAATTTTCAACACCCAGCCAGAAGTTACGATCATTTCTCCTCCGACCTGGACAATTTTGCCGCCTGGGTAATAGACCTTTCTCTTAAGGCTCTGGTAGTCGATTCCGATCTATGGAGAGAGTTCAACTGCGGCGACGATTGTTTGTTGTTCCGGCACCGTGACTTCAAGGATCCTCATGATTCGGTGGTTTTGAATGCGTTATGTGCCCATGAGGAGCCCGAACTTCAGCAATCAGCGCAGCTCTTTCGTGAGGTGCTGATTCTCAAACCTGGAGCTATACCTGATTACCAATCTGACGGACGGTTTATCGCTCATCTTATCAATCAGCAGAATCTCGATGCAATTGCGGACAGCGAGCGCGAAGAATATGGAGAGCCGCCTCTTGTTGAAGAACAAAGTGCAAGAGCGTCTTCGTTTCAAGACTATGACGAGTGGCTTTCTACAGTCGGTCAGCACAACCAGACGGCGAAAAAGGCGGGTAAGGCGGTCGATCGTCTCAATCAATCAGTGGCGAAATCTACGAAAAAAATGTGGCGAGTCATGGTATCACATGTGGCGCCAGGTACGTGGACGCGTGGGACCGTCGATGAGGGAAATCGGGAGTTCGATGAAGGCAATTATTCCGAAGCCGTAAGACTGTACAACGATGCCGTCGAGGTGCTGAAGCGCAACCCCAGTAAGCAACCCGAGCTGTTGTGCGAAGTCCTCGTACAGCTCGGTTTTTGTCACCTTGAGAAAGACCAGCTCGGAACGGCGGCTCATTATTTTCGAGAAGCGCAAAAACTAGCTTCGCCGCAAGGGCCGCTTGGTGAGGAGCATCTGCAGGCGACTTTGCTTCTGGCAGCTACCTATTTCGAGTCGGAACAGTTGGAAAGAGCATTTAGTGAGCTGTCCCAGGCGACCGGAAATGCATTGATTTTGCCTGACGTGGTTGGTCGTCAACGTCATGGACCGTTCGGACGGCGGCTAACCTTGCCGAAGATGATGACGGAGTTGGGGCATACCTACCTTGCCGCCAACAATTTCAATTACGCTTACGCGGCCTACCGTGCCGCCATGAATGCCTGCCAGTGGATCAAAGACACCTCCCGAGTTCAAGAGGCCAACGTTACCATAGCAAGAGCCGCCGGCGGCTTCTGTTCCGCGAAGATTGCGGAAAAAGAGGTCGAAGAGGCTTTGAAAATTTTCTGTGAAATGACCAGGGTGGAGACGGATGGCGCGATATTGCGCGAGTTGATCAGATGTGAGATGAAAGGCGCGCTCAGAGCCGATTGGAAATTCGCGGAGTTGATGAGAGCTCTTGGTCATCATCTTGAAACGAAAGGTCTTGTGGAGCAGGCGCAGGATGCCTACAGCGCGAGCCTTGCCGTTCTACGCCTTTGTACGAATGCAGGACGGCTTTCCTTGAAAATGGCTGATTGTCTGTTGGGTCTTGGACGATCGCTTGAAGCTGTTGCTGTTATTCGCGACTGCAGCGATTGGGACAAAGGACATTCTCCCGAGCTTGCCTCACATGTCGCTCAAATGAAAGACTTTGGCCACGCCCTGGTGGTAAGCGCCGTCGTCTTCGATGACGATACCCAGAGGCACCGCTATCGGTGCCTGGATGCGCTCGTGCAAAACTGCCCGGGACCGCATGAAATCGAAAGAAGTCTTGTCGGCCTGGAAGGTTCGGAGATCGCGGACAAGCTCGCGTTCGCAGAGCTGATGCTGGAATTTGCCCGCGACCTGCATCGAGCAGGCCGGGTCAAGGTCGCGAAAGTGGCCTATGCGTCGGCCTTCCGAACGTTCAAGCGCTCGAACGCCAGTGAATCCTATGGTCCGGCCATAATGGAATGTCTCCTGGCCATGGGCGATCCCGATGTGGCAGCTAATCTACTTATAGAGGGTGGGAAGATGGAGTCCATGGTGCGCTTGATGGTCAATGTCATGATCAACCAGCGCAACTATGATAGAACCGCCATTTGCGAATTGATGGTCAAGGTTGCTCAGGTTCAAATGGCGAAGCCGCCGGCGTCCGTTACAGAGGAGGAGATCAAACAGACGATCTCGCTTCTGGAGTGGTGCGCAGGTGATGAGTTCAAAGAGATAGTCGAAGGCACCAGGCTCAATGCGGAGCGCTGGCTCGAAAACAGGGAGCTGTCATTTGCGCACAGTCTGGTTGAACAAGGCAAATTTGCGTCGGCCCTTGAGCTCTTCGAAAAGCACGAAGGACCTACCGGACCCAACGGTATTTTGGTTCAGGAGCTGTGGATCTTGCGCTATCTCTCCGCGGCAATCATCGACAAGGACAGAGGCTATGTCAATGTCACCGATGGATACGCTTTCGGCTGCGCACTCGAACTTCTCAACAATCTTCGTGACCGCCGTGCGCTAAGTCCGTCGTTTGCGGTCAAGGTTGCAGACTTGATTCGATCTGCCAAGAGCACCGGCGCGGAGGGCTACATAGAAGCGGTCTATGCCATATTCTGCGAGTGCGGGCGCGGCTTCGAGAATGCTGTGCTCAGTCTCAGGGACTGCCTCAGTCCTCCTATTCGCGATACCATTGAAAAACGTTTGAACATAAAAGGCAATGAGGCCGTTCATATCCTAATTTCAGATGGAAACCTCGAGTACGCAATCGTCAGTCCTCAGGATAAGGGTGAAAAGGGGACGACGAACCTCCGATCCGACTCATGGCGTCTTCTTAATCGAACCTACTTTCTAATTGAGCGCGAGGAGTTCAGGCAAGCAATATCCGAGTTGGAGCGTCTGCTTCGAACGACTGACGACAAGAGCCTGTCGTGTGATGCGTTGATACTGAGCGGCTATTGTTATCTCTTGCTTCTCGAGGAGCAGCGGGCAGAGTGCGCGTTCAAGCAGTCGCTCAGAGGCGCGGCAGTTGCCGGCGATCAATTTCGATACGATAAGGCCTCACTCTGTATTACAAGTTTGTATATGAGCAGAGAAAAGCAAAGAATCCTCAGGCAGCTGATCGATCCGGCGCTTACTCAACGAGATCTTCTCAAGTTAGCAACTCAATTAGTAGGAAGACCCTTGCGCGAGAAAGAGTGGTTGCCGGATGTGCTGGCACTGACATTATTGGCGAAAGTAGATCGAGGAGACAGAGGAGCTTATGCATCCGGGCGAGCATGTCGAGCAGTGCTTGCACTATTGGGCGTCAAGAACAAGCGATATCCTTTGAAAGTTGTCTCTTGTCTCGATGCCATCGGCAAGCATAGTTGTGCGGCTATCGTTTTGAAAAAACATATCGCGGAGAGCGGATACGATGCTGATGTCGAATTGCTGCTTGCCATTCTGGCAAAAAGGCATATCAAGAGTCCGCTCCTCAGCCGAATTTGTAATCTGTATCAATCAATGGACTTTCAGATACACGTAGATCGGGCTCAGGAAGAGTTCGTTCTCAGCACTACATCGAAAGTTTTGTCCGGTCAGGTGCCGCGGCGAATGTTGCTTGATGTGCGGCAGGACCTGCTTGCAATGTATGGGCGCAATAAACTAACAAGTGAGCTTTGCTCGACCCTGGCTGGCACCATTTTAGATAGTATTGCCAGTGATATCACTGGAGAACGTCGCGATCGCTTTCTCAATGACCTCCTCGGAATCTCCAGAGTCGTGGAGAAAGTCAATGCTGGTGCTGCATCGGTCGTTCGAGAATGTCTGGAGAGGCTTAACCCCGTGCCGATTGACGAAAAATATAAGAAAGCGATGGAAGAGGAGCTCTTTCTGGTTGCGGATCAAACCTGATCGCGTCTCAAGCTGTTAGGTGCTGCGGCGTCATCTTCATCGAAAGCTGAGGAACCTCATTGCTGAGCGACGCGACGCTCATGGCGTCATTCCTTACCAATCATGGTTGTAAGAGGGGCGATGACATGCGTCGCCCTCATAGGGACTCCACGATTAAGTTGAAAAAATCTGCAAGCTGAAAGTTACTTGTCCGTCTTCATGCGCCAACCAAGTTGATCGAACGCCTCTCTAAGTGTCACTCCGCTGCGGTGACAGTAGTATAGAGCAATTACGGCCAACTCGAATTTTAGGTCCTTTTTTTCGAGCAGTTTTTGACATTGAATTGCCGCATGCAGCGTTTGCTCTGAGATCTTTCCGCTTCCAATCAGGTATCTGCTCACTTCCGCTCCTTGCGAGGAAAGCAGTTGAATAGCATGGAGGTATTCGTTGCCGTTGATCAGATCGCAACCTTTCAATAGCCCGAGTACCTGCGCCAGGTCGGTACGCTCTTGCTCGCCGCCTTTGCGTTTGACCGTGTAGAAATTTCCTGATCGAGTCTGCTCCGAGACCCACTCGTTGTCTAGATTTATCTTGTCCACGGTAAGGAGGCGCTCGAGTTCCTGTCCGAGATCTTTGGCTGTTTGGTAGCGAGCTTTCGGATCCTTCTCCAGGGTTCTGAAAATCACTTCCTCTATTTGAGGAGGGATACCGAGTTTGGTGCAAAACGTATTGAATCGAATTGGGTTACCGCTGACTTGCATCTGCATCGTGGCCAAAGCGTTGGCTCCCTCGAATGGGCGTGCACCGCTTATCGCTTCGTACATGACGCAGCCGAGAGAATAGATGTCAGAGCGTGGATCGAGGTCGGCGCCCAGGCACTGTTCGGGGCTCATATAGAACGGGCTTCCAAAAACGTCTCCGGTTTGTGTAAGGCGTTGCGCGGACTTTCCATCTGGTCGTACGATCTTGGCGATGCCGAAGTCGACTAGCTTGATGAGATCTGAGTCTTGATCGACCTTGATCAACATTATGTTGGCCGGTTTAACATCTCTGTGAATGACACGATTAATATGGGCGTGATGCAGAGCAGAACAAGCTTGCAAGAATATTGTCAAAAATCGTCTAATTTCTAGCGGTCCGTCCAACATGAGCAGTTTTTGCAGAACTTCTCCATCCAAATATTCCATCGCGATAAATGGCAATCCTTCGTCGGAAAAACCATAGTCGTGAACCATCAACAGATTTGGATGTCGCAGATGGATGGTCGCCTTTGCTTCTCTTTCGAATCTTTTCTTGGCCTGCTCATCTTCGAGAAGATGCGGGTGCAGTACCTTGAGGGCGACTACGCGATTGTTGGGGATATCGACGGCCTGATAGATGCGGCCCATGCCTCCGTGGCCGATCTGGGTAAGGACCCGATACCGGCCAGCAAACTGCTCATCTTCGCTCAACTTTTTGTAACTTTGCGTTTCTTTCAGAAACGGCAATACAGGACGATCTTCTTGCAACTTGGTGACAGGCGCTTGCGGATCGATTGCCAGCATGCGCTTCATAATCAGGCGATGGATTTCGCCCGGGTTTTCCGTCGTAACATTCCAGAAAATCTCAGTGGCTGCCTCGTCGACAGGAGCGAACTCCCAGGTCGGTTCTCTCTCCAAACCTTCCTGGTACAACACTGTAAGCAAGAACTGCTCTCCAGCCGGCACCTGCCATCGCAAGCTTTGCAATTGCGGAGCGGTTTGAGCAGCACGTTCCATCAAAAAAGAAATGTCAGCTTTCGAGGGCGGCGAACTACGAACAGGCACTTGCCTGCGATTCGGCTTGGGGTTGTTGTTGCGAAAAGCGTCCTGTAAAGGCATTTAGCTGACGAGAATATGTGGTTGCGATTCGGATCTGTCTTAATATACGTACCCGCTGGAGAGCCGATCTATCCGTATCTTAGGAAAGAGCGAACTATAACTAGGCTTTTCCCGAAGGCTAATTCAGGTCAACTCGCCCCGAGCTTCCAACCGAGTTCTTGCATCGCCTCGTCAAGGCTGATGCGGCTGCGCTGGCAGTAGTGCAAGGCGATAATTGCTTTCTCGAACTTGAGTTCGTCGCGCTCCAACATACCTTGCAGCTCTACAGCTGAGTGCAACGTTTTGGCATCGATGAAGCCATTGGCGACCAGGTAGTTGCCCAGCTCTCGGCGTCCAGCCTCGTCTAACAAAATCGCTTTTTCCAGCTCCGAGTTGG
>CAZISK010000062.1:0-16272 GCA_964541355.1 uncultured Candidatus Obscuribacterales bacterium | reverse complement strand
CGTGAGAGATGGAGCTCAGCAATGAGCTTCTCAGCTGTTCTGTTTTGATCTGAACCTGAGTTCTCTCATTCTGCTCAGACAAGTAGGCCCGCTCGCAAGCTTGTGCCAATTGGTTAGCGAAGGTCTGCAGAAGCTTTAATTGCTCCGGATGCGAGAGCCTTTCAAGCGCTTTTATGCATAGAACACCAATCATTCGTTTGGTGCCCTCAAGCGGCAAATACAAGGCTGCTGCTCCAGGCAGCGTGTACGTACCGAAACCGGCCAGCTGCCTGTTACGGTGCACCCACTGAGCTACCGCCATGTCCACGTCCTTCAGTGCATGTGGTCCATCTCCCTCGAGCAAGTTGGTGCTGTTATTCTCCTCATCGAAAATCATTATCGCGACTTGAGCATCAAACACCTCTCCAAGGTGGCGCAATCCGATTGAGAGCATTTCACGCGGATCATCGAGATAAGAAAGCTGTTGGCTCATGGAGTAAAGCGCAGCTGTTCTTCTTTCTCTCAGCCCAGCTGACTCTGCTTGCAGCTTCACCCTTGTCGCCAGAGTGCTTATTGACAGTGCGACCATGAGCATCACAACGAAAGTAAGGACATACTGGCTGTCTGACACTACAAATGTGAAATATGGTGGCACAAAGCAAAAATCGAAAACGGCTATACTCAAGAAAGATGCCAACACTGATGGTCCTCGACCATGACGCAACGAGACGAACAGCACGCCGAGAAGATATATCATCGCAAGATTAGTTGGAGCGAGGAAGTGATTGAGAAGATAAGCCAGCACACTACAGAGAGCCACAATCAAACAGGCCATCCAATAAGCTGAACTCGTAGAGCTGCGCTGCCATTTGAATGGCACCGCTGGCGATGACAGACCCTCCTCCCCGGTAATGACATAAACATCGATTGCACCGCTCTTGCGTATGATGTCATCGACAATCGAGCCGTAAAGTATCTCCTTCCATCTCGGCAACGCCGGCTTACCGATCACAATTTTTGATACGTTGTGTCGTCGGGCACAACCGATGATTTCATTCGATACACTATCTCCGGATAGCTCGATAGTCTGTGCGCCGAGCTGCTCAGCTAACCGAAGGGTTTGAATGACGCGAGCCTTATCGGCATCTGAAATGTTGCTTCGTGAAGGGGTCTCCACGTAGGCTACGATCCAATCTGCACGAAGAGCTGCGGCCAAACGCTTGCCACCACGAACCAGTTTTATGGAGAGCGGGCTAGAGCTCACACAAACAAGAATTCGCTCTCTGGCGGGCCAGACAGAGCCGATACGATGGATTTCACGATAGCGCTCCATTTGGGCATCGACACGCTGCGCCACGAAGAGAAGAGCGATTTCGCGCAACGCAATGAGATTTCCTTTTCGAAAAAAATGTTCTAGAGCGGTTGTAGCTTGCTCAGGAATATAGACCTTTCCTTCCTTGAGCCGCTGCAATAGCTCGTCTACAGGCAAATCGACCAGCTCGATCTCGAAGGCATTTTCGAGGAATGAATCCGGGACACGCTCACGAACCTCCACTCTTGTGATTTGCGCGACTCGATCATTGAGAGACTCTACATGTTGCGTATTTAGTGTCGTGAACACATCGATGCCGTTAGCCAAGAGCTCCTCAATGTCTTGCCAGCGCTTGTCATGCCTTGAGCCGGGAGCGTTCGTATGCGCGGCCTCGTCCACGAGAATCACCTGGGGCTTTCGCGCGAGCGCCGCATCAATGTCGAATTCGGTTAACTCGGTTCCTTTATATTCTACTTTTGTCGGAGCAATTTGCTCAAGTCCTTCTAGCAGAGCCATGGTTGCCGATCTGCCATGAGTTTCGGCGACACCGATGACGATGTCGATTCCCTCCCCTTGAAGCTTTTTCGCATCTTCGAGCATGGCATAGGTTTTACCGACGCCAGGCGCGTAGCCGAAGAAAACCTTCAGCCGCCCGGGTCTGTTCTCTTTTTGCTCTTCTTTGAAGAGTGCAAGAAATGCATCAGGATTTCTTCGACTATCCTGCATATTGTTGGCGAATCGACCTCATCGGGGTCATGAATGATGTTGTGAGGTGGCACATAAATTCAGCCCCACCATAGCACGAGAGCTATTGTCCTGAATCATGGAACGCATATCATGCCACCGATCGAAAGACCACCAGCCACTGCAATTCCTACAAATCCGACCCAAAACTTAACCATGAGCAGTTCCTCACAATTTGGCGTGCCGATTGAGCTATGACAAAATTACACCACGCAACGCTTAAAAGCGACATCGGTCGAAAATCATTTCCATCGCGACTATGATTTACACTATCTTGACCTTGCTTGCTGCGCCGATTCGATAAGCTTTGTTCTCTTGATACTGCGTTGGCTTTTCCTCTTTCGGCGCCATTCCCAAGAAACGAACAAGCGGTTCAATAGTCAATCCTGGCACGAGTAGAGTGAACAAGACTACGCCAAAAGCCATGTTGATAGTTGCCTCTCGTTCTGGAAAAGTCAAAGGCAAACTGAGTGCCAGTATCATAACCGGCGCTCCGCGTAATCCGCCCCAGAACGTGAGATGACGCCATTTATCGGGAATCGGCAGACGCTTGGCACTAGGGAAATAGCGCAAGATAGTTATTTCCATTTGACTGCGCTATGATCTCTTCGCGATTAGGTCTGAATTGGACGCAGACATTAGTTGTCACAATCGCGAAAGGAGCCATTAGCCAAGCAACTTGTCAAGCTATTATTACTCAGTCCTTTCAAAATCTTTATACCGTGCTTTGCAATTTTTATGTCGTCCTGACGGTTTCCGGGCTTCAATCTGACATGGAGATATTGAAGTATGGATGATTTCGTAGCAGTTTTATTTTTCCTAGTTCTGATCGCTTCGGCATTTCTTTTGCTTCGCCTCTGCGAACAACTTTCTTCGTCCTGACGATAGGCAGGTCACATGTCAATTATGCTCGTGATGGCCGCAGTAGTGGCCACATTCCTAATGATTTATCTTGTAATTGCCCTGCTCAAACCGGAGATGTTTGCATGACCGGCGATGGTTTCTTTCAACTAACCCTGTATCTCGTCCTCCTCATAGTAGGGGCGGTACCGCTTGGGCACTTCATGGCGAAAGTTTTCCAGGGAGAGAAGACCTTTCTGACAACACTTCTCAGTCCAATCGAACGGATTATTTATCGGTTAGCTCGTATCGATCCATCCATCGAGATGAACTGGAAGCAATATACCGTGGCAATGGTCGTATTCAACGTGGTCGGATTGATATTCGTATACGCTGTGCAAAGAATCCAGAATGTTTTGCCGCTCAATCCACAAGGACTGGCCGCACCGTCTGCAGATAGTGCGTTTAACACCACCGTCAGCTTCGTGAGTAATACGAACTGGCAGAGCTATTCGGGTGAAGTCACACTTTCATACTTCACTCAGATGCTTGCGCTAACCGCGCAAAATTTCGTATCGGCAGCCTGCGGTATTGCTGTGGTTATCGCTTTAATCAGAGCACTCTGCCGGCAAGAGAGTAACGAGATCGGGAATTTTTGGTCAGATCTCGTGAAAAGCACACTGTATATTCTCATGCCACTATCTGTAGTGGTCAGTCTAATCATCGTTTCGCAAGGCGTTGTTCAGACTTTTCAACCGTACGTCTCTTACACGCCTTATCAGGAACTCAGGCTTGCAAACACAGATTCTAGCAGCCATGGCCAGATAGTTGAGCAGAAACCAGCCTCTTTGATCGCTCTGGGTCCGGCCGCATCACAAATAGCTATCAAACAGCTCGGCACTAATGGCGGTGGCTTCTTTAACGTCAACTCCAGCCACCCTTTCGAAAATTCGACGCCGCTAACCAACTTGATCGAATGCTTATCAATTCTGATTATTTCGGCGGCACTCTGTCACACATTTGGCAAGATGGTCGGTGATACCAGGCAAGGTTGGGCTGTTTTGGCGGCTATGATGCTTATCTTCGTTGCTAGCCTGGGAATTTGTATTACTTCTGAAACCGGGATCAACAATGACCTGACCAAACTGGGTATAGACGCGTCTTCAACCACCACACAACCGGGCGGCAATCTGGAGGGTAAAGAGGTCCGCTTTGGAATTGCAAACTCGGCATTGTGGGCGACTGCGACTACGGCCGCTTCTAACGGATCCGTCAATTCAATGCACGACTCTTACAATCCGATTGGCGGGCTCATACCAATGCTGCTGATGCAACTGGGAGAAGTTATTTTTGGAGGAGTCGGGTCTGGACTTTACGGCATGCTGGTCTTCGCGATTATTACTGTTTTCATTGCCGGCTTGATGGTCGGTCGCACTCCGGAATATCTGGGAAAGAAAATCGAAGCATATGAAGTAAAAATGGCATCACTGGTGATACTGTTCCCACCCGCCATAGTGCTGATCGGAACAGCCATAGCTGTCTCTCTAGACGCCGGCAAATCAGGAGTTTTTAACTCAGGACCACATGGATTTAGTGAAATTCTCTACGCCTTCTCGTCGGCCGGCAACAACAATGGAAGTGCCTTTGCCGGGTTGAGCGCCAATACTCCGTTTTACAACTATGCGCTTGGTTGCGCGATGTTTATGGCTCGATATTGGCTGGCTATACCAGTCTTGGCAATGGCCGGATCGTTGGCTCGCAAAAAAAAAGCGCCTGAAAGTCTAGGTACCATGCCAACCCACAATTGGCTTTTTGTCGCGCTTCTCATAGGCGTAGTGCTGATTTTTGGTGCGCTAACATTCGTACCAGCGCTCGGTTTGGGTCCTATAGTCGAGCATTTGATTATGATTAACGGTTCTGATGGAGATTCACCTGTCAAATGAGCACCACCAAGACGCGACCATTGTTTGATCCGCCGATCGTCAGGCAAGCGATAATCGACTCGATGCGAAAGCTCGATCCTCGAATTCAAATTCGCAATCCTGTCATGTTCGTAGTGGAACTCGGCAGCGTTTTTACAGCGATTCTATTCTTACTTAGTCTGGGCGGTCAGGCTGATGCACCGAGTGGATTCATTCTTTCAATTTCCATTTGGTTGTGGTTCACTGTCCTCTTTGCTAATTTTTCAGAGGCGATGGCGGAAGGCCGAGGCAAGGCTCAGGCCCAGTCATTGAGGCAGGCCAGACAGGAAGTGTCTTCCAAGAAAATGAACGAGCCCAAATATGGATCGAAATATGAACTCGTGCCTGGGAACAACCTGCGAAAAGACGACATTGTCCTGGTCGAAGCCGGAGATGTCGTACCGTGCGATGGGGAAGTGATCGAGGGCGTAGCGTCTGTCGACGAGAGCGCCATCACCGGCGAGAGCGCGCCGGTGATCCGTGAAAGCGGCGGCGATCGAAGTGCCGTCACGGGCGGTACCAAAGTTCTCTCCGACTGGCTTGTTGTACGCATCTCTGCAAATCCAGGTGAAACTTTTCTCGATCGAATGATAGCAATGGTCGAAGGCGCAAAACGACAAAAAACGCCCAACGAAATCGCCCTCAACATCTTGCTTGCCGCCTTGACCATAGTCTTTCTCCTGGTGACAGTCACACTGTATCCGTACTCGGCCTACAGCGTCGGCGCCGCAGGCAAGGGTCAAGTGATCAGCCTGACAGTTCTAATCGCGCTTTTGGTATGCCTCATACCTACAACTATCGGCGGATTGTTGTCCGCTATCGGAATCGCCGGAATGGATCGTCTCATCAAAGCCAACGTTATCGCGATGTCCGGTCGAGCCGTCGAAGCAGCTGGTGACGTGGATGTTCTCTTGTTGGACAAAACCGGAACGATAACCCTAGGCAATCGACAGGCAACCGAGTTTGTCCCGGCTCCCGGTATAACCGAACGCGAGCTGGCTGATGCAGCTCAGCTTGCATCCTTAGCTGACGAAACCCCAGAAGGACGAAGCATAGTCGTACTGGCTAAAGAAAAATTTCAGATGAGAGAGCGAAATTTGCTTTCAATGAACGCTACATTCGTTCCTTTCACCGCTCAGACGCGCATGAGCGGCGTAGATTTTAGCGGCAAAGAAATACGCAAAGGGGCCTGCGAAGCGATAGAGGCTTATGTAGAACAAAACGGATCAAAACTTCCCCAAAGCGTCCGAACGGCGGTCGAGGAAATCGCCAAGAATGGTGCCACGCCTCTCGTGGTCGCGGAAGGCGCGCACGTGCTTGGCGTGATCAAACTAAAAGACATTGTCAAAGGCGGTATCAAGGAACGCTTTGCCGAGCTGCGGGCGATGGGAATCAAAACAATCATGATTACGGGAGACAACCCGCTGACGGCCGCTGCCATCGCGGCAGAAGCGGGAGTCGATGATTTCCTCGCGCAAGCAACTCCGGAAGACAAACTCAAACTTATTCGCGACGCCCAATCGACCGGACGACTTGTGGCCATGACCGGTGACGGCACCAATGACGCCCCCGCGCTGGCCCAGGCCGATGTCGCCGTAGCGATGAACACGGGTACGCAAGCTGCTAAAGAAGCAGGCAACATGGTTGATTTGGACTCCAATCCCACCAAGTTGATTGAAATTGTTGAGATCGGCAAGCAATTACTTATGACGCGTGGAGCACTCACCACATTTAGTATCGCCAATGATGTCGCCAAGTATTTTGCCATTATCCCCGCAGCATTTGCCACCACATATCCGGTTCTCAACAAGCTCAATGTCATGCAGCTGGCCAGTCCGCAAAGTGCCATCCTCTCAGCCGTTATATTCAACGCCATTATAATTCTCATGCTCTTACCGCTGGCTTTGCGCGGCGTCAGTTATCGACCGGTCGGTGCTGCTGTCCTGCTTCGCAACAACCTGGTGGTTTATGGTCTGGGGGGTCTGATCCTGCCATTTATCGGCATCAAGCTTGTCGATTTGTGTTTGGTTTATCTACACCTCGTTTAACACCACGGTTTTCGAACAGGCAAAGTAAACATATTCCCAAGGTACAATTACTTCAAAGAGTTCAATATGCGCCAAACAATTATGCAATCAGTCCTTATATATCTTATCCTGACAGTAATCACAGGTCTGGCATATCCACTTGCAATTACGGCTGTAGCTCAATTGGCGTTTCCAGATAAAGCAAACGGTAGTTTGATCGTTGATAAACAAACCGGCAAAACGATAGGGTCAGAGCTGCTTGGACAAGAATTCTCCGCACCGACTTATTTCTGGGGTCGGCTGTCAGCAACATCGCCCGCGTACAATGCCGCCGCATCATCCGGTTCGAACCTCGGACCGTTAAATCCTGCACTTGTAAAAAATGCGAAAGCACGAATCGACGCCCTCAATCAAACCGGTCCCAGCGATGGCTCGATACCGGTCGATTTGGTTACGGCATCGGGCAGCGGACTAGACCCCGACATCAGTGTTGCCTCCGCACGATTCCAGATCAAACGCATTGCCAAAGCTAGAAACGTCTCGGAAAACGCCCTGACAGCACTGGTGTCTCGTCAGGCGGCAGTCAAGCAGTTTGGCTGTCTGGGAGCAGCGCGTATCAACGTACTGAAACTGAACATCGCTCTCGATCAAATCAATCACGCGCCGGTAAGCACCGCTTCCGGTTCAGAGTAACATGAACGACACGCGAAGAAACCCGGATGCATTTCTTGCGCTCCTCAAAGAGGAGCAAAGCCAAAATACCCGCGGCCGACTGAAAATCTTCTTTGGTTACGCTCCCGGCGTGGGCAAAACATACGCCATGTTGGAAGACGCAAGGAAACTAAAAGCAGAGAATGTCGATGTTGTAGTCGGAATCGTCGAAACACATGGACGAGACGGTACCCAAGCGCTTCTCGACGGTCATGAACAAATTCCTTGCCGAACTGTTTCGTATAAGGGTAATGAACTCAAAGAGTTCGATTTGGACGCGGCGATAGCGCGAAAACCACAAATCATACTGGTCGACGAAGCCGCGCACACCAACGCTCCTGGTTCAAGACATGAGAAGCGCTGGCAGGATATTAACGAGCTGCTCGCCAATGGCATCGACGTTTTCACGACTCTAAATACACAACACTTTGAAACACTCAATGACAGGGTTGCACAGATTACCCGAGTCGAGGTACGTGAGCGAGTTCCCGACTCGTTCGCAGAAGAAGCATTTGAGATTGAGCTAGTTGATCTGCCGGTTGATGAGCTTCTGCAACGACTGAAGGAAGGCAAAGTCTATATCGCATCACAAGCCGCCACCGCGCTCGAGCATTTCTTTCGCAAAGGCAATCTGATCGCCCTGAGAGAAATTGCGCTGCTCTTCGTTGCTCAACGAGTCGACGCACAGATGGCGCGATATCGCGCGCAACATCAGATTGGTGCGGTATGGCCGGCAGCCGAACGAATACTGGTTTGCGTCAGCCCGAGTCCGCTGTCGATCAAATTGATTCGTGGTGCAAAGCGAATGGCATCGGCTATGCGTGCGGACTGGCTGGTCGCTTACGTTGAAAATCCGGCAAAACCAGCCTTGCCCGATGCTGATAAATCACGCGTGATCCAAACGCTGCGATTGGCGGAGCAGCTGGGTGCACAGATCGTCGAGCTCACAGGCGAAAATGTTGCAGAAGAGATCATCAGCTGCGCTCAGCAATTCAATGTCAGCAAAATTGTTGTCGGCAAACCGGCATTGGCGAGATGGAAAGAAATAATCCACGGATCGATAGTCGATGACATTATTCGCAAAAGTGGTGCTATTGATGTTTACGTGATTACCGGTGAGGATGGCGTACCAGCACCAACAACGGCATTTAAATGGCAACGCCAGTCGGCCAATTCGAGTTATTGGATGGCAACGCTGATCGTCGCGTGCAGCACAGCAATCGCATACTTGTTCATGCATTTTCTGTCACCGATAAACCTCGTGATGATTTATTTGTTGGGGGTGCTACTCGCATCTGTGCGCTACGGTCGCGGACCTTCTGTTCTCGCTTCACTTCTAAGCGTGGCTGCTTTTGATTTTTGCTTTGTGCCGCCTTATCTCACCTTCGCAATTTCTGACAGCGAATACCTTCTCACATTTGCCACGATGCTTACCGCGGCCCTATTGATTAGCACACTGGCGGCGCGTGTCAAAATGCAAGCACAGTCCGCCAGCTTGCGTGAAAGGAGAACAGCCGCTCTTTATTCCATGAGTCGTGAGCTGGCCTCCAGTGACGATCCGACGGACCTCCTAAATGTGGGACTGAAGCATATTGGGGAAGTTTTCGACAGCATGGTTGCAGTCTTGATACCAGACACAGCGGGACAACTTGCTACTGTTTTGAAAGGAGCTGGAATCCAATCGCTCGATCGGCCGGACATCGCAGTTGCTCAATGGGTGCTGCATAATCGCCAGCTGGCCGGTATTGGAACCAATACGTTACCCGGCACGAACTCGTTATACCTGCCACTTTTGGGTACCAATCGCATGATCGGAGTGCTTGGTATCAAACCTAACTCCACCGACAAACTGTCTCGTCCCGAACAAATGCAGCTACTTCAAACATTCGCCAATCAACTAGCACAGGCCTGCGAACGCGCTTATTTGTCTCAGGAGAATGAACATGCTCATGTTCAAATGAAAGCCGAGCAGCTGCGAAGTTCATTGTTGAGTTCAGTGTCCCACGACCTTAGAACACCACTTGCCACCATAACTGGCGCGGCTAGCAGTATCATAGAAGCTCCTGATACTCTTGATTTGAAAGGGTGTAAGGAGCGGGTGCAGGAAATCTACCAGGAATCTGTCAGGTTGAATCGGTTGGTCACAAATCTCCTGGATATGACAGTTCTACAGTCTGGAAACCTTACGGTCAACAAAGAGTGGCATCCGGTAGACGAAATTATAGGAGCTGCTTTGAGCTGCATGGACGATAAACTTGGCGATCGAATAGTTAAGACGGAGATTCCGGAAGACTCTCCGTTGGTGCCTGTCGATGCAATTTTGTTTCAACAAGTTTTAGTAAATCTACTTGAAAATGCTATCAAGTACACACCGGAAAATTTTCCAATCGAAATTTCAGCGAACGTCACTGATGATGCCTTAGAAGTGTCCGTCGCTGATCACGGTCCCGGCATTCCAGCAGCCAATCGACAGCTAGTATTTCAGAAATTCTTTCGCGAGGATCCTAAGGCTACATTTGGTGCGGGTTTAGGTCTGGCAATTTGCAACGGCATCATTGAAGCTCATGGTGGCAAAATATGGGTCGAAGACAATTCAGGCGGTGGCGCTCGTTTTTTCATTAGATTGCCAATCGACAACTCAGCTCCGGTTATCGACCCGAAGCGCTTAGCGGAGTAGCACATGACGGATCTCCCCGTAGTCTTGGTGATTGAGGATGAAGCTCCTATCAGGAGATTTCTGAAGCTCACATTGACCGAGCACAATTATACTTTTCAAGAAGCGCTAACGGGTCAGGAAGGCATTCAAAAAGTGGCGTTCGAAAAACCGGACTTGATCATTCTTGATCTGGGATTACCCGACATTGAAGGGCTCGAAGTTACAAAGCAAATACGTGAATGGTCTGCAATTCCAATAATTGTCCTGTCGGCGCGAGGCAACGATAAAGACAAAGTAGACGCACTCGATGCCGGAGCTGACGACTACCTGACAAAACCGTTTAGCGTTGCCGAGTTACTTGCTCGCATACGAGTAGCTCTGCGAAACGCGGCCAGATTTTCACCGGAGTCGAAGGATTCGTTATTCACCGTCGGTAATATCAAAGTTGACTTACTCAAAAGACAAGTATTCGTCGATGATAAAGAAGTGCATCTCACACCAATCGAATATCGAATGCTCGTGGCAATGGTTCAGAATGCGGGCAGAGTTGTCACTCACAATCAACTGTTGCGACAGATTTGGGGCGAAAGTTACGGTGACGAAAGTCACTATGTAAGAGTTTTTATGGCGCAGCTCAGGCGAAAACTGGAAAGCGATTCAGCCCATCCGCGTTATCTCCTTACGGAACCGGGCGTCGGGTATCGACTAAAAGTCGACTAACTTGTAATCATTCGTGAGGGATAACACGCTCGCCAACACACTTAGCAACACTTAGTTTGGCAGTCCGTACATTGTCAGCGTTAAGTTTCATCACTTTATCCGCCAACCTCATCAAACTGAATTTCACACATGGTAATCATACAAGAGCCGAAAAAGTCGTAAATATCACAACACACCAAGTTTGTAACATCCTGAGATCTCCTGATTAGAACATCTTGATTTGAACATGCATCAGATCTGGGCATCGTCAGAATGATGGCTGAAAACGTAAAAATATTTACAAGATATTCAGGTAATTGAAATGCTGGCACGTCCGGTACCTGAAACCTATTGTGAAACGATGATGATGAAGCAGGCATCAAACCTCCCGATGTCACATCGATCACATCTTGATGAGTTCTTTATATCCATCCAGTCTTTGTTGAACCTTTTACAACCTGATAAATGGTTAGATTGGGTTTCCAGCAAGAGCACGAGAAACTAAATGAAACCATCACAAGTCATCCTAGCGGCTGCAATATTACTTTCGCCCATGCAAGCGGCAGAAGCGAAGGCTTCGCGCCCGGTCGCGGTGGCACAAAACAACAACCAGGCTGCTATCGCGGCATCTGCCCCCAGAGAACCGACCGCTAACACTTCGGAATTTCCGACGCAGATTCTCAAGTCGGGCATCAACTTAACTGACTCCGGTTTGAGTGCAAATAGCCTGCAGCTCGCAAACACAATTGGGCTCACGCCTCTTCTTGCGCGAAGCAATGAATTACGTTCACGCCTGTCAGCTCTGGGCAGTGAACAAACAGTAGAGAGTCTTGCTGCCAGACAAGAGCTGTATGAACTAACAGACAAAATTGCATTACTCATTCAACGCACAGATCTGGAGATCGATTTTGTAGTTGCGGAAATGGCTGCAGAGAATCAGGTTTACCAGGAGATCTTAAACACGTTCACCGGCGATCGAGACAAAGCAATTGCTCGCACAAACGCCATAAGTTTTATTAGTAACGGAGCTCTATGGGCGGTATGCGAAGCGTTGGCTATCCCGAGTTACAAATTCGCAAAATTTGCCATACCCTCAGGAATCGTGGGGATTCCCGCCGGGGTGGTGCCTTCGATTGCATCAATGTACACATTCAAGCAAATCAACGGAAAGAGGAAAACTTCCGAAGTAGAGCCCAACATGCTGGCGAAATTATTCAACTATCCAACCAATCCGGAAATTGAATATCCCTCTTGCGTTTGGGAGTATCTGCATCAAGTGCCGGCCTCAGAACCGACTTCAAAAAAACGATTGGATCAAATGGTGGACCGTTGGATTGCAGACGCAAACATGCCCGGTTTTACGGACAGAAATTCGAAACAGCAACTCGATGTGCTCACGGCAAGTATTGCTCAGCGCAAAGGTTTGTCGATCAGCACTCTAACCGCTAGAAGTGTGATGCTTGAACAGCTTCAAGCTGAGGTTTGGAAAATGAAACGGATGCTACTGGAATTAGCCATGGCTGCACGAAATGAGAAACAGATTACTTCCAGCAGCAATTTAGACTCTACTAAAGATCAGGGCGAACCAAAACTGAGATAAGGACATGCTCTGATCGGTTATCGAGATTGTGATCTAACTCCATTGAGAAAACAAAGTATGAAAATCAATCGAATGAATGTTTTGTTGCTTGGCGCGCTGCTGGCTAGCTCAGCTCATCCTCTTCCGGCGGTTGCAGACTCGAGTGGCACCGGAACAAATTATTTGATGACCCACACCTCTCTTGCTGCGAACCTGAACGCCGCTTCGACCAAGTCAGGAAAGACAAAGCACCGCTCACTGGCTCAGTCTCTACCGAGCAACAATTCAAGCAGCACTCAAAATCCAGTAGCGAATTCTCAAGAGTTTCCAACGCAGATTCTCAAAACGGGCGTGAGCCTGAATGCATCAGGTTTGTCGCCAAACAGTTTGCAGCTAAGTAATAGCATCGGCTTGAGCCCTGTGCTTGAAAGAATTACAGAACTCCGCAATCAGACT
Organism: uncultured Candidatus Obscuribacterales bacterium; assembly: GCA_964541355.1. Classification (GTDB taxonomy): domain Bacteria; phylum Cyanobacteriota; class Vampirovibrionia; order Obscuribacterales; family Obscuribacteraceae; genus JADYXR01. Next base: position 3,308 of record CAZISK010000062.1, on the reverse strand, counting down.
TCCGGCAGTGAGAACGATCAGACCATTCAAGGCTTGTCGTTAAAGCAAGACCTGCTCGATGCAACTCAATCGGCTCGATTAATCATTCAACAAGCTAGTCTGGAAATCGACTTCACCGTAGCCGAGATTGAAGCTGAAAGGCAGGTTTATAACGAGCTTCTCGGTACATTCAAAAACGACCGCGATAAGGCACTTGCACGAACGAACGCATTTGCCTTCATTAGCAACGGAATACTATGGGCGGTGTGCGAGTCGTTCGTAATTCCGGCTTACAAACATGCAATTTATAATGTTCCAGCAGGCATAGTGGGAATCCCTGCGGGCGTCGTTCCATCAATTGCTTCGATGTATACATTCAAACTGATCAACGGAAAAAAGAAAACCTCCGAAGTAGAGCCGAATATGCTCGCGAAGGTTTTTGGTTATCCTACCAATCCCGAAATAGAATATCCGCGCTCGGTTTGGACGTATTTGAACCAGGTACCAGCGGATGGATCAAGCACTAAGAAACGGCTAGATCAAATGGTTGATCGATGGATTGCTGATTCAAACATGCCGGCTTTTACCGATAAAAATTCGAAGAAGCAATTGGATGTAATCACCGCAAGCGTTGCTCAACGAAAGGCTTTAACGATTGGGACATTGACGGCCCGCAGCGTCATGCTCGACCAGGTACTTGTCGAAGTGAGTAAAATGAAGCGCATGCTGCTTGAGTTGGATATGGTCGCCATCGGAGACAAACGCTTCATCGCCAACAATTCCCAAACCAATTCGATCCAGTAACGACCGAAGGTGCTTTTGTTCTGGTCAGCGAGAACGTTGTTATTTGAAAACCGCCTAAAACAACGAGATCCAAAGTCTCAATAATCAGTCCTGTAATGGGCATTGTTCTACTATTATTGTCGTTGCTCTGGAGCCTGATCTATTTCTATAGACGATTTCGTCGGTGACTCATCCGGTCCCTTTTATTGGCAACGATTACTGCCTTTTTCGCCTGCACTCATCTATATGCAGAGTTGCGACAGAGCGCTGATGATTTGAAGTCTGCTAATGAACGGCGTAGCGGCAACGAGCATTCAGGAGGTCAATCAAAATCTAGTCACCATGAATGGTGGCAATCGCCGCTCCATTGCGAAGTCCCTGGAAATGTATTTTCTTTATCAACTAAATAAGAACGTATCGGTATCGCCGCTTGTGCAATACATCTGGTCACCGGGCGGCAGCGCCCTGTACCAGGAATCTTCGCGACTGGCTCAAGACTCAATGTAGTTTTCTAAATCCGTGCAGTGCAGGGAAACACACGGACGAAGTGAACTGGTGAGCCCTAAGTGCGTCACCTTTTCACTTCGGTTTCATCGTAGAAATGGATGGCTCTCCACGAGATATCGTGCCTGAAGCCGCTCATCGCAATAACTCAATCGCGACGCCAGACTTATTTGGCGGGCCGTCTTTGACAATTTCTGGTACGGTTAAAGGTCGCGTTTATTCGCATTAGCCCAAAGTCGGACCATAGAACTAACTATGAGGGTTGAGCGCTAGCTTAGCCAACTATGATCTTCGGACGCTTTTCCACATCGTGTTCCAGCCCTCGCAATATCTCGCGGGTAACAGGGGCAGTTTCGCCTTCGCCTAGAAAAACGTACTTAAAGACATAGCCAAGCGGATGGCCCTCAGTCCAGCCAAAGTAGGCATGCGGAATAGTGTTGGTTGTATCTCTTAAATGCAGTAAAAGGGCCGCAATTGCATTAGGAATAGCCGGACTCTTGGCACGCAAAACGCGGAAGCCGTCTATTTCATGACCTGAAACTTCCAGACAATCGCCACCAAACTCAGAAGGATCGCTTAACGACACTTCTAGAAAAACGAAGGTGGCCTCTTCAATTGTCAGCTTATGAACCTCGCGTGTTTCTTTTTCCTTTTGCCCGTAGGAGGTGCCTCCAGGTCCAGGTCGATGTGCCAAGAGACATATTTGACCGGTTGGTTGTAACCCTTCTTGTATGAACTTCTCTGCTTGATCATCCAATTGTACATTCAAGATTCGCAACTCCATCGATCGAAAAGCTCGCGACGTAAGCGAAGTTATGAGGATTGCCCCAATGAAGAATGATGCGATATGCAAACCTTCCGGACGCTCGATCATATTGGCTATCGAGGTGTAGACAAACACTAACAGAATGCTCACGAACAAAACTCGCTTCGCGATGCCTTCTCTCCATACTGCCAGAACCACGGCTAGGGCTGCGGACGTGAATAGTACCAAGACGCCGGTCGCATAAGCACCGGCTTGAGCATCTACGTTCGCCCGAAATATGACGGTGACGGCAAATGTTATCGCCGTAAAAATTAGTACCAGAGGTCTTTGCGCCTGTGCCCAGTCAGGAGCCATGCCAAATCTCGGAAGATATCGGGGTACCAAGTTGAGAAGCCCAGCCATTGCCGACGCACCGGCGAACCACAAAATTAGAATCGTACTAATATCGTATACGGTACCAAATCCTTCACCCAGATACTGATGGCACAAGTAAGCAAGCGCACGTCCATTTGCGGCTCCGCCTTCCTTAAATTGCGCTTCGGGTATCAAGAGCGTTGTCAATACGCTGCTGAACATGAGTAAGACCGCCATAATCACGGCGGCGACGAGAAGGAGCTTTCTTGTGTTCTTGATTCGCTCGACAGGCGATCGAGGATCGTCTGCTGGTGAGCCCTTTACGAGCGGCATTACAGCGACACCAGTTTCAAACCCTGACATACCGAGCGCCAACTTCGGAAATAAGAGCAAAGATAAACCAATCATAGATGGTACTGAATGGTAGGTAAATAACAGCTTATTGTGCCAATCGGTAATCAGTGATGGATGCGCAATCAACTCCATCGTCGCTCGACCTACCACCAAGACGTTGCATGCCAGATAAAGTCCCACAATTACAACGGAGAGTCCGATCGCTTCTCGAAAGCCCTTGAGAAAAACCGCTCCAAGTATGGCGAGCAGGCCGACCGTAATCCCGATTCGGTCATTCAGCACGTGCGGAAACAAGGGATTCTCAACAACGTGAGCGGTGGCGTCAGCTGCAGACAATGTTATTGTGATTACAAAATCAGTTGCGGCAAATCCAAGCAATATCAAGATTAGCGTTTTACCCCGCCAGCCAGGCAAAAGGTTCTCCAACATTGCAATGCTGCCCTGACCATAAGGACTCTCGCGCGCAACCCTGAAGTACAGAGGGACCAATCCAAACAAGGTGACAATCACAACGATCAACGTGGCTACGGGCGACAGCAATCCAGCCGCATGAAAAGCAATTCCAGGC
>CAZISK010000061.1:0-16415 GCA_964541355.1 uncultured Candidatus Obscuribacterales bacterium | reverse complement strand
CCGAAGCGACTGGTGACTGTCGCTCGCCCAACATAGTCTCGAGAAGCTCCTGCAAGTGGAGGGAAACATCGCCTCTCTGCGTCAAGGCAGTGAGCGCAGCTTGTAACTCGTCTCTATTGGAGCTGGGATGCGGCAATGGTGCCGGGTTAGTTGCCGACGCCTGCAAGAGAAGCCCTCTTCCGGTAGGATTCATCGAATTAAACAAGGCAAAACTCGCCAGCACACGACGAACAGCGGGCTCACCATGCTGAGCAATCGCCTGCGATACTAGTGTTCTTGTTCTGGTATCAAGGGCAAAACCAGATTGGCTCAGCCAGACGTCTACAGGAAGATTGCCACGATACGAACCCAGAAGCGCTGCATGATTGATGAAGTCGCGATCTTCCGGATGGGCCGCTATGTGTGCCTCGCTGTATGTGCGCAATCCCTCTTGAATTTGTCTGGTGTTCGACGACGTCCAGTCCGACTGCTGCATGAAGAACAAAAATGCCATCTGTTGCGCCTGGGGAGTTCCATCACGAAGCACAGACAAAACAAGATTCTCCCCAACGCGGCGCATCTCCTCCCTTGTCGGTTGATCTGGTTCTGTCGAGAGTCCTGAAAATAGTGAAGCAAGATCGAGAACCTGGCGTTCAGTCAGGCGCGATCTTCCTTGTTGAGTCGATGCTTCCACAAGCGACGGAACAGCCGAGAACAACAAGTCCTGTCTTTCCGGCGTAAGACTGTTCAACCAACTCTGCAGCGTCCGAGGCAGGACTATTGGTGCATCCGCTCCGCCACCGTGATTAATACTAGCGATGCTCTGTTGAGTTTCAATATAATTTCGGAGAACATCGCATCTTTGGTTGCGATTCAAATTTGTATCTCTGAATTGCAGCTCGAAAGATCGTGACGCCGATTGCAAGAAGTTTAACGCCGTGTTTCGGGCTTCTCCTTGCGGTAGCCTCCGAAGAGCATCACGAGCGATCTGCGCAGCATCCGGCGCTCCCATGCCCGTATTGGCAGAGGTGCCTGTAGCCAATCTGGCGAGCACTGGTCTTGACCATGAATGATTGTCCGGACTAGACAGGTTCTGCAGGAAGTTAAGCCATGGAGCGCTATTGCCCTCGGGCAAATGTCCTTCGGATCGAGTGTGGATATTGTAGATCGTCGTCAACAACAAAGTGTTCGGAATGGTATCACCAGGTCCGATGATTGGACCATGATAGCCGTAGACCGTGGAGGTATGAGTCAGAACGCGAACACGACTGGCTTCGTCTGTAGCTGCAATCTCGCGCAGAGCTCTGGCTGCACTTTGCCTTGTCGCATCAGCAACGCCTGGCGCAGTCAACGTTGCCAGCACTGCAATTGCCCTGACGTTGCCCTCGCCTGCTGACTGCCTCAACTGCTGGTGAATCGTGCTGGTATCACCGGTGAGACCAGGATTGTTGAGAGCGATGCTGCTGAGAAAGCGAACATATTCTGCTGTAATCGGTCTGTTGTCTCGTCGAGCAGAGAGGGCGGCGCTCCAGACGTGCTCGCTCAAATTTGGCTGTGCACCTAGTGTTCTAAGTGCTGTCCGAGCGTCTTCCGATGTTAGAGCTGCCGACGCAATCAATGAAAGCGCAGTCTGTGTCACTTGCTGGCGAGCACTGTCTCCACCGAAGACTCTGGCAATTTGGCTGAGTGTAGAGATAGCACCACGCCTTTGATCGGCACCGTCAGGAGTGGTATCATTCATTACTCTTAGCAAATCGTTGAACCAGGTGTCCGGAGGTGTAACAGTGTCTCTGTTCATGGCTATGGCAGCCAGCAAAGACCAACCGCCTGAACTCGGTTGATTTGACAGATGGCTTGTAACTGCGTTTTGTACACGCTCTCGTTGTCCCTGGTTACGAGACAGTTCCAACAGTGCCTGCCGAACAGCTTGCCCATTTTCACCAGGAAGAGCACTGGACCTGACCAGAATGTCGAGGGAGCCCTGCGCCTCAAGAGTAGAACCGCGCGCCAAGTGAATCAACGCTTCCCGCGCGCGGGCATCGCCGGCGGTGACTCCCGCCTCCAGAGCCTGCAGTGCCTGGAGCTGTCCTCTTGGTATGAAACGACCGCCGGTAACCGCCGCAGCTATGACAGGCAATAGATCAGGACTGGTTGCCAGACCTGCGCTAAGCTGATTCCAAACATGTTCGGTGCTTCTGGGCTCAATCAACAATCGTGTTAATGCCATCCGCGCGGTGCTTATCACAGCCTGCGGGTTTGCCGGTGATGGTCCATCTGCAGCCGACGACGAAGTTGTGCGTCCGCCAGCCAGCTGTGTCAGAACAGCAAGAGCTTGTCTGCCGGTCTCACTGTCATATCCAGCGGCGAGATATAGCGCCTGCGCAGCAAACTGATTGTTGTTATGCCGAAGTGCTTGCTCCAAAACTCGGACTGCTTCCGCGGGAGTGGCCGGAAGATCTCGTGAGCGAGTCGCCAGAGCAGCGAGCATCGGCAAAGCTTCTGTGCCATGAGACTGCAAGGCCAGCCATATACTTCCGCCGGTTTGAGGGGCACGTGCTAAGGCAGTCAGGTGCTCTCGAGCTCGTTGGGCCAGCACCTGATCATCATTCGAAAAGGCGCGGGCAGCAATTAGTTGTACGGCCGCATCCCTTATGTTGGGCTGTGGAGATCGCGCCAGAGCAAGCAATCCGTTGCCTCCAGTCGAATCGATACCACCAGTAATGGCGGTATAAGCTCGGGAGATGTCCGAACTGCGACGCACTTCCTGTGAAGCACCGCCAGAGGTGCGTACACGTGTGCGATCTTGCTGTGCTCTGAGAAGCTCCTGAGCGATCAGAGCGTTCAAAGTATTGTTTTGAGAAAACGCGATTAATCCATCGATGGATGCTCCGGAGAGATAGATAGAATCACGAACCAGTGATCTCAGCGAGTTATCATCTCCAGCAATGGCGCGAAGGTACTGTTCGATTTCTGCTCTGACATCTCCATCGCAGTCGGCCGTGAGCTGAGTAGTCTCAGAGTCCAGTCCGGCAACCAGAAGGGCGCGAGCGTGCTGACGTACCTGCGGTGAGGCCGAGGTGTCGGCAGCAATCGCTAGTAGAGAGCGCGCGGTCACATTGTCCAATTGAAAACCTCCGGATTGAAATGCTGCTTCCACAGCAATTTCCCGCAAGGTTCTGTTGGTCAAGTTGGCATCAGACAACCATTCGGCAGCCAGTTGTGGACGGGATCTCAGAAGTTGTTCTAATGCCTGTCTTGCTGCCGCTTCCTCTTGTGTATTTTGTTCGCGACTGATCGTCTCTTGTGCCCGTCGAATGATATCGCTTTCGGTGGCGGGTGCAATTGTCTCATCCCAACCGTGTTGCGCAAGATACTGATAGACTGGCAGTCGAATCTGTGGATTGGTTTCGCCACCCAATCTGGCAATGATGTCATTGAAGTTGGTGCGGAGCTCATGATCGGTGCGTCCGTTGTTAGCGATATAGTCACCAATGAGAGCTTGCAGAGCTGCCGGCGTAAGGTGCGTGGACATGGCGCGTACGTTGCCGTAAAGCTCTCGGCGCTGCTCTGCGGAAATTGGCTGGCGAAGAGCGACGACAAGATGAGAAGTCAGACTGAGACCAGCCTCAGGAGAGATTCGGGTAGCGAAGTCAGGATGCCGAATGGCTTGAGCCAGAGTCGGCTCGTTGGCTGAGGCGATAGACAGTATGGCTATCAGTTCGGTATTTCTTTCTGCTGACGGGTCAAGGTCATGCCCGCCGCGCAACAGACCAAGTAGGGAGGACAGAGCCGGTAGCCTTAAGGGATCAGCCGCACCGTTGTTCGGACGAGCGGTTGCGTGCCGCAAGAGCTCCGACAGGTGGGTACGCAACTCCGGCGTTATCGTCTGCATGTGTTCAGCAATGCTGCCGAGGGCAGTAAGGGCAGCGACACGGCGATTGTCGGAATTTCGGCGTGTCTGTGCGCTATCACCGGGTGCATCCTGATGAACGCGAAGATCACGCACGAGATGATCGGCGACACGCGCTGCCGTCTCAGGAGACGATTGGGACAGCCGTTGCAACGAAGCCAGCGCCCGCTGTGCGAGATCTGGCACCTGAGTCGTCCCTACTCCATAGCGAACGAACATCTGATTTGCCTGTATGGCGCTGAGGATACTTAGAACTTTGGGAAGTCGACCGGGCTCAGTCGTCAGTCCGAGTGCATCGACGAACTGCCGTTGTAGCACGTGCATGGCTGCAAGGCGACTGCCTTCCGGAACCGAAAGTAGCAAACGAGAAGACGCCTCATTCCAACTATGGTCCCAGAAGCCGAACTCGGTTGTGGTGCGACGCAAGATCAGTCGAGTGAATAAGTCACGATCTCGTTCGAAGGATAGGTGATTGTTGGTGACCGCAGAGCCGGGGGATGGCAAAAGATGTGCAAGTGCATCGGCAGCGTACATCTCCAGTTCAGTTCTTGCTCTTAGAGCATCGTCTCCAGTGCCGCGAGCGCGATGAAGCAAAGCGACGGCAGAGCCGTGGTCAAGTGTACGACGAGAAGAATCGTTGATTCGAGCGATGGCATCAAGGAGCGGCTCCTGTCGATGCTGAGCATTTTCGCCTCGGACTGCTACCCTGAGCCTTTCGATCAGAGTTTGAGCCCGGTTGCCGCTAGTCATCCGGCTGACTAGCATTGTGTCCGATTCACTAACTACAGCGTCTGCCACAGCACGAATTGGAGCCATGCCAGCAGTTGTAACGGGTTGTCCATGCAGAGATCGAGAACCAAGCAAGCGGTCTAATGCTCCGTGCGATGGATGGTTGGTATCACTGGCGGTAGTACGAGACACAAGAGCCAGAATTCTCAGGGCTCGGCCGCCCTCAGATTCGTTACGGGCGGCTTCAGTAAGGGAGGTGAGTAGCGGAGCGAAGGCACCGCCGACGCTAGTTGCCGATCTGTCATACTGAAGGAAGTGTGTTCCCTGACCGGATGGCCGAGGGAAATTGTCCGTCTGTCGCTCGGAGACAAGCGCTGTCAAGAACGGCAACAGGCGATTCATTGCTGCTGGATCATTTCTCAGTCCATCGAACACTCGATCGAAGATCTCTCGTCGCAACCCTGCATTTCCTGTTCGTGCAGGCATTTCGCCGTTTGCAATACTGCCATTGGCCAATCTCAATAGTGCTGCGCGTGCTTCGGCCGCGTTGGCACAGGTGGCACCGTCACGGCGGCCCAGATCGCACAGTGTCTGAAGAGCGAATACCGACTGGTTGCCGTGCCCCCGGGCCAACTGCTCCAGCAATTGCAACACATCGCGATTGGACGTCGCACCATGCAGTGCTCCTCGTTCGGAAGTTTGTCCATCAGATGAGGGCGGTCCCTCTGTCAACCAACGCAGCATGACCTCATCATTGGCAGGCATCGCGCTCTGGCCTGTCGCCATGGCGGTCAGAAATGGATACAGATCCGATCTGTCCGGTCGGGTGGTTATCAGATTCAGCAATGCCGACCAGGTGGCGGCTGTTCGCCTGACACCATCCGTACCACCAGCCAAAAGGGCTGCCTGAACACGATCTCGTACGGTTTGCGGTACGTCGGCGGCGGTTGCCAAATCGATCAGCGCTCTGGTCGCTGGATCCAGGCTTCCATGATCGGTGGAGCGACTGGCCGCGAGCAACAGGGTCTCAATCGCTCTTCTGCCTGCTGGAGAGTCCATCCGGGCGGCCCTTGCAAGTTGAATGATTGGATCCTCTACTCCGCCGGCAGCGCTGAGAGTAGTAAGTAGTTCTAGAGGATTAGCAGAAGCAAATATCCCTGCTACAGATCCAGCATCAGTTGCCGACCGAGATCGTCTCGCTTCAACCCGCACCATTTCATCGAGAATCGGGCGGACCGCGATACCTGTTGGTTCTGCCCATCTTGTTTGAACTTGGCGCAACGTTTGGGCAAGATTATCTCCTGCACCGAGGTCCTGAATCTCTCTCTGGATGAGATTGGTAACGAACGTGTTGTCGATTTGAAAACCGCTTGCTGGAATTCTGGCTATGTAGTCCAGCACCAACTGGCGATTTTGTCTATTTTCCATAGCCTGCATCAGAGCGGCCCTGGAAAGCTGTCTAATATTATTCGGACCGTCGTTTGTGTCGGCAGCGCGAACCGAAAGACGAGCCAGGACCAAAAGAGAAGCTCGATCGCCATTCGCGGCATACTGACGGAGCTGCGGCACCGCCTCTGGTGTAACTCGATCTGCTGCGAATGTTGTAAGAGCATCAGCTTGCCAGGTCAGATCATCGGATTGTGCTGTTGCTTCCGGAGCTGCCGCGAAATGCATCACCAGGGGAAGCGGTCCCAGCAGTCCAGCGCCTAAGGCGGCAATCGCACCCGGTGCTGTGAGATGTGCTAGCGCACGATTTGCGCGCTCTCTCACGACGTTAGACACAAGATCATTGGTCTCGGGACTGACATCGCGAGCAGCATCTAACAGATTATTCTCGGTGGTGCAACCGACACGCAAGAGAAGACGTTCGATAGCCCATCGATTTGCCGGTGACCCGCTAGAATCATTCCTTGCCAGGAACTGACCGACCTCTTGCCTCACTTGTTCCGGCGTCAACATACTTCCCAATCTGCTTTCGAGTTGTTGCCACTGATTGGCGTTTGCCCATGCGCCGAAGGGAACACTTGACGCTCTCGCCATAACTGCCAAAGATGCGTCCCTTAGTTGGGTATTCTCAATCAATGGTGCTATCTGCTGTCCTCTATGGTCTCGGAAGCCGCGCCATACGAGCGACATTATGGCGTTGTGGTGCGCTGGAGACCAGCCATGTGCGCCTAAAATATCAAGGGCTCGACGTCTAAGTTCATTCGAGCCGGAGCCAGACGCTACTCCAGTCAATACCGCGGAAGCAATAAAGCGATGCGGACTGTCTATACTCGGTCTGCCAATCTGCAGCGCCCTATTGAATGTCTCCAGATTAGCGGGAGAAAGGAAATTGTGAAGCGTCCCCATTCCTTGCAATAAAGCCAACTGTTGATCGTAATTCAGATTGCTCGATTGTCTTTCGCTTTCGTAGGGAGAGAGGGCTGGTTGCAAGATCGTAGTCATGCCGTCCAGGATCCGGCGAGCTCTGGCTGGCTCCATCCGTGGTGCTATGGCAGAAAGTGCGTGCTGAACCAGTCCACTGCGATCGTTGGCAATATTATTCAAAACGGTGATATCTGACGCCAGACTTCCAAAAGTTGAGAGCGACATCCTGACAATGAGCGATGACTCACTTGAGCTGCTTTGTGGCGTTGTCGATAGCGACGCAATCGTCTCGAGCGCTGTGCGAGTGTCATTCAAAACAGTCCTGATCGACTCTGGACCAGAACCTCGTTCCGGCAAAAGCGCCAGTAGTTGCGTTACGGACTGAGGATTGGCGGCCGCGAGATCTATTACTCTAAGAGCGATGGTGTAGCATGACTGGGTATTGTTATCTGGATGTCGAAGAAGATACGCAGTCAGCGCCCTTTCTGATGCTCCGAATTGCTGCGCGCTGGTCGGAATGAGCTCCATAATTCGGACGAGCTCCTCAGCACGACGGTCGGCGTTTGACTCAGCTGCAACATCCAACCAACGATTGATGAAGGTGTTTACATCTGCACCATTCCCCTGTTGACTGAGTTGTCTGAGCTGTTCGACGAATAAATGGCGACTGCTTTGTGTGCGCGCAGATGACTCCGCCGGAGCGATGTTATCTCCCGTGCGTCTTTGACCTACCGGTCTGGATGCACCCATCACACGGAGAATTTGCGAAAGTGACTCTGCTGGTGGCAGCGCTTGTAGGATGAACTGCTCCGCAGGCGAAAGCGCTTGATCGCTCCTGCTTCCTAAGGTTCTGACCGCCGGATTATTATCCGAAGCTACTGGATCTCGCCCAGCAATCAGAATTTCCAACGATTGAGCGATCGCCAGGTTGGCAACCGGCCCGTCCGTCCGAGGTTGGCGAGCGCCTTGCAGTAAAGTAGTTATGACGGACTGACGTTCGGAGATGGACATTCCTGCGACAGCAGATATGAAGGCCTCCCTTACGACCGGTTCGTTAATTTGTGCGGCGGCCAATTGCAGTACCGAACCAACCCGCGATGGGATTCTGCCGTTATCACCAGCCGGTTGCCCAGTAGGATAGGAGAATGAGTGAAGCAACGCGCGATGTCCGCCATCGGAAATCAGTGTCGCAAGCGCTTGCATATATTGCCTTCGGGCTTGCGGATCTTCCGGTGCAGCAAACACATTGCCGACTGGCTCCCAACGCTCGTTGCGCGTCACACCGGCAGCTCTCTCGACATTGTCGAGGAGAGTTGCAATTACGCCGTCGCGGGCTCGCTCACGGGCAGAATCCAACCCGCCTTGTAGCATCGTCAAAATTGGTTCGCGTAATTCGGGGGACAAAGGCGCATCAGATGCACCGCCCCTGCGAAACATGTTAAGGAGTCGAGAAAACCTATCGGATGAGGAGAGGTTAGGCGGATTAACGGATCGGTACTGAGGATCTAATTGCAGTGAATCATCCAGCAGGCTTGTAAGTGCATGTTCGCGAAATAGCTCAAACGCAGGTTGACTGATCCCGGACAAGAGTGCACCGTCATTAGTACCGCCTGTTCTAAAGAGAGTTAATATCTGTGCGACGTTATCTAGATCAGCCTGGCTGCCCGAAAATCGGAGTCTCTCCAGGCTCCTGGTCAACACCGTGGTCACGTGCCGGAAGGCCGCCTCTCGATGAGCAGGCAAGATGTCTCCGGACCCTCCGGCGCGGAAAACATTGAGCGCGGTCCGGAGCGCGGCTACTCTTTCAGGAGTGACACCGGATTCGAGCATTTGAGAAACTGCCGTGTCAACCCGAGCGACTTGCTCCTGGTCGACGTCCGGTGCCTCCGTGGAGGGTGACTCTGGTACATCTATTGCCTGCAAAGACTGTACTTCAGAAAAAGTGCGTGCAAGAAGAGCCCCTGGATCACCATAGTATTGTCGCAGTGCGGCCTCGAGCGCTTGAGCCGCCGGTGTAGAAGACTGTCCATTTAGCAAGGGAGCGTCGTAGTTGACGGCAGTTTCGACTGTTTGATCAAACGCTACTATGTGTCGAAGCGCCGATGCTGAGCCGCCAGCGTCTGGCGCTGACTCGCGAGGACCGACAACTGGTGACTCTTGATTGGACCCGCCGCAATTTGCCACTTCGGGTTCACAACCAGTCGGACCATCATCGTCCTCGGTTGAGCTACATTCTTCATCCGTATCTGATGAGTCTTCCTCAGGATCTGAGTTTTCACTGCTGTTGGAAGTCAGCAGCATCAGCTCGCGTACGAAATTGAATAATCTTTGTCCTGTTTGTGATGAGATCGAATCTACAGATTCGATCTCATTGAATCTCCACCAATTCATATATTTCTTGTCGTATTTCTAAGCGCGGGTGATCAAAGGAGCAAGCGAGAGCTAACCGTTCATCTTCCTGCGTTTCAGCAGATCGAGGCGGCTAGAGCGTAAGTGTTGAGAACGGTTGATGGTCAGAATATAAACGAAGAATCTGACTAAAACCTGACGGTACCAAAAAACCGGATTGCGAACCCGCAATCGCCCATATATCTTGATGTCAGGACCGTAATTAACGAGCAACCGAGAGGTTTTGCAGAAGCGAGGGAAGCAAAGTTAGTATTTTGCACAATTCAAATGTCGTCGTTCTCTGCAAATTCTAGACTCTGAGCGAGCCGCGAAACGCTCTGGCGGCATAGTAAGATTGCGCACCATTGTGATACACGAAGACATGCCCGTAACGGCGATCGCAAAAGAGGGTCAGTGGTGGTTATGATGCAAGTCCGGGAAGTGGGGATGAGTATGCCGCAGCTTGTCGTGTTTATGCTTATGGATATGCGGTACACCAGGCGGGTCATCCGGTCCATGTTGATGTTGATGATGCTCATCGTGAACGTGTTCATGCTCGTGCTCGATCTCGTCATGCTCGTGTTCATGTGAATGTTGCTCAGTCAGGTGCAACCACAACCCGATCCCCATCAAAACCGCCGCAACAACGAATGGTAACGTTACCGGTTCGCGAAGGAAAATGACAGCGACGATTGCGCCGACGAAGGGCGCCAGCGCGAAATATGCGCCAGTTCTGGCGGTGCCGATGTGTCGAAGCGCCAGCACAAACAAGACAAGACTTACGCCATAGCCCAGAAAACCGATAGTCATCGATTCTGCGATGACGAGAACTGCTGGAATCTTGGCACCAAAGAGGAAAGCTACGATAGTGTTCGTCAATCCTGCAATGAGCCCCTTAAGACAGGCTATTTGTGCCGGATTAGCGTTCGAGATCTTTCTCGTCATGTTGTTATCGACCGCCCAGCCGATACACGCAGCCGCGATCAAAAGGACTCCGCTGGAAAGTTGAAGACCAGAGGAGAAATTTACCGAGAGTATGACGCCGCCCAGTACGATTGCTAACATTCCAAGAATTATTCTGTTGTCGAAATTCTCTTTGAAAACAAACCATGCAATCAGCGCAGTAAAAACACCCTCAAAGTTCAGGAAAAGCGAAGCCGCTGAGGCTTGAGTCGTAGCCAGACCAAGCATCAGAAGAACCGGCGCAATAACCCCTCCGGCAACAATTGCCCCAGTGAGCCACGGCAGGTCAGCCCTCGTCAACGACGGACCACTCTCAACAAGTTGGTTTTTGCCACCAACTAGAAGGCACAAGGCAAGACCGGTGCCGGAACCCAGATAAAACAGTCCGGCAAGCATAACCGGCATGGTGTCTTGCAGGAGCGCTTTTGCCAACGGAGTTGTAATGCCAAACAAGACAGCTGCAAGAAGCGCGTAAAACACGCCTCTCATCGGCATCTTGTTGTCACAACTGATTCCCATTTCGTGATTATCGGGAGCGGTCTATACGTATGCTTAAAGCATAATGCAATTGCAAAACAGTTGCCGCTCAATCGATGTCAACATAACCTGTTTATTTACCAAATGCACCGTAAGACCTCCCCTTCAGGTCTGGATGCAAGGCGCGACTTTTCGGAGCAGTCAGTCTGGTGTTTGTTGTGATAGGAGAAAAACCAGAACCGAGCTATCGCGACCAGAGCACTGGAAACAACGGATGATCCAATGGTGCGCCAGCCGGCAATTCGTTTTCCAGCCCTTCAAAATCCGGAGATGTTTTCCAGGGTCGTGGTGCGTGGACGGCGTCGTCTCCAAGAAATCTAATCGAGAAAACTCGGCGACGTCTACCATGATCGACACCGCCAGCGGCATGGAGTGTCAACATGTGAAAGCAAACTACATCACCAGGTTCAACTGCCCAGGCGAGAATTGAAAACTTCTCACGGTTATTCTCGATGTCTGGTAATTCAGCGAGGCTTCCCTCGGGAAACCACTTCGCCTGATTGTCTCGAAAAGAGCGCGGCATGATCCATGGGCCTTTATGAGATCCGGCAATGAATTCCAGCGTTGAATGTCTTGAAATTGGATCTACAGGAATCCACATGCTGCAATTTTGTTTTCCATCGACATTGTAGTATGGCTGATCTTGATGCCATGGTGTGCCTTGCCGCGTGCTTGATTCTTTCACAAGTAAATGATCATGGTACAAGCGCGCCACTCGCGACTGCATTAGCAATCCAGCCACCATGCCGACTCCAGAATTGAAAATAAATTGCTCGTAGAACTGGTTTTGTTGCCAGTTGCAAAAGTCCTCTACGAACATTCCTGGATCGTCCGGCTCACTTGCCACCTTCGCACGAGAACTTAGCTCTTTTAAATTGACCTCGATCCCTTGTCTTAGAAGTTCAATCTGCTCGACAGTCAGCAAACCGCGAATGCATATGGCACCATTTTGTTCAAATTCATCAATTTGATTTTGCGAAATTTCCATCATATGTTCACCAGATTGAGTCGAATCAACAAAACCAGTCCATCTCTCTACTTCCTCTTATTCATGCGCATCTCCGGATGATATTTCAGATGATCCCGCTCAAACATTCATAACTGCAGGGTCATGATTCAGGATGGTCTTGATCCACCTGTTCGTGCTGCAAGTTTTCCTCTTCGTGAAAATGGTGGCGATGGTGCTCGTCTCCAATGTGCGAATGGCTGTGCGACATGTTTGTATGCTTGTGCTTGTGTTCGTGCGGGTGAATGCCGACATATTCGTGTTCATGATCGTGATTGTGATGTTCGTCATGAAGGTGCACGTGAGTGTGCTCGAATTCGCTATGATAATGCAGATGGGTCTGCGGCAGCTCGGTACCAGATCGAACGTAGAGCTCCAGCCATTCAACTTGAAAGCCACTCCAACCCCCGGATTCCGTAGAATATACCAGGTGCCAGTCCTTAGTCAAAGCTTTATAAAACGCCGTGTTCCCGCAGTTTTTTCTGTTCGCGATCAGCACGATGGTAGAACCCTTATAGTGCTTCAAAGAATCTGAAGCCATCGAATTGATCGGTGGCCACACCATGAGCAGTGCATGATCGGGAAAATGTTCAAGATCTTTTGCATCACCTTTGGTTATTGGGGTCCAACTACGTCCTCGTTTTCCTGGTAAACCAAACGAGTTCGTATTAAAGAACCAGTTTCGTCCCTCCTCAACGGGGAAGGCTTCAATCGCTTCAATTTCAGCCCCCAACTGTCTCAGTAACCAGGCGTTGTATCCGTTGCCCGCCCCCATCTCTACAAGTGGAGAGAACTCAAGCAGAAATTTCAGTGTTTCAGGAGTTAGTATCGAGTAGCAGAACTTCTCACGCATTTTCGAAAAAAACAGCTGGTAAACCATGTGAGGTTGGAACCATGGTATCAACATCGTGGTCTCGAGTTGCAACCGGTTTTCCAGAGAAAAATCAAAGTCGCCGGCAATCTTGCGCAGTTCTTCCTTTAAGTTTTTGTCTTTCTTCAAGCTCAGTAGCCGCTGATAAACATCCCAGTAGGGATGTTCAATAGTAAGCCCAGTTTCCATTAACACTCCTAACTATTTCCATGTACCGAGAGCTAGTCAAGGTTAGCGCTCATTGATTGTTGAAAACTCGTAAAGTCCAGCTCATAATAGACACTATCTAATATACTCCACCTTTCAACACTTTCTTGAGTCGTCCGGCAAGCGCATGGTGCGGCAGTCTCTCTTCATGTGCATTCTGGAGAGATTCGAGCTAATACGAAAAGCGTGGGAGTGCTTTGCCAGGTTGTCAATGAAAATTACGTTACTGATATATAAAGATCCGGGATCAACGAGTTCGAGCGAATCTTCGTTTGGGCTCACAACAACACCGATCGTTGAACGAAAACCGCATCAATAGTTTTAGGTGAAGTCTGGTAAGACGCGACCGGGTCGTCAGCGAGGCGATGTTGCTGAATAACCCGGTCGCGTTCCCTTCTAGATTGCCACAAGAAGGTCGGAAAGACCGTTTAGTTCTTCGTTCAATTTGCCCTCGAGATAAGGGCTCAGATATGGTCTCAGTCGGAGTTTTTGTTCCATCGGTAAGTACCGAAAGCCCATGATTCTGCCGAGGCAGTTGTCTGTTTTGCAATGGCAGATAAAAACGCTGGGTGCCTTCATAACCGCTTCTTGTTCGAACATATCCCATTCTGTCGTGTTGTAATTGAAGGTCAATTCTTCTCCGATTGCAATGTCGCGAATAGCCGTGAAGTATGGATGTCCCTTGCGAAATACGGCATAACCATTGGGCGTGCACGAGTGGTTGGTGAATTCATCGAAGCGATATGAATCGTATTTGTCGGCTTCCAGGAAGAGATTCTCGCCGACCTGCAGTCCCAATGGGGTTGCCTCTTCTATTCGCTTCACTCGCCCCTGGAATGCGAACACTACTTCACCAGCTTTGATGGCACAAGTCGTATAGAGAGCGCCTCCTTTGTCAGCTTCTCTGCCAATGCGAAGTCCCTCAGGCACGGTGATGTTGCGACGCTTTCTCGGGAAACTGTTATCGGTTTCATATGAGTCGAGACGAGCTGGTGGCCGCTGACCAACAAATGCGGTGTACATGGATGGAAGTTTTGGCAAAAACATTTTGAAACGCCTCCTGATAGCTTGATTTTGAATAGTGGCGCAAACTTATGAAGCTTGGCGAAGATCCTGGCGAGCAGCGATTTGCCTCACCATGATTGAGCGATCGCGAACCTCGAAACCTTTCTTGAGGTACAAGTTTTTTGCATGGGTGTTTTCATTCAAGACTTCGAGTTGAACCGAGGAGAGTCCCGTATCTTCACAGAAGAGCAACAGCTCATTCATTGCCTGCGAGCCGTATCCGTGGCCGCGACAATCTTCGAGGATGAAGAATTCGTCCAGCAGTGCAGTGAGTCCTCCATGCTCAAGGCTGAAGAAATAGACGATGATGGCGTATCCGATTGCTTTACGGTTTGCTTCGAGAATTAGAACTTGTCCGTAGTTTGTATGCTCGATCAGCGCTTTCACATTGCGACGCATGGCGAGGTCGTTGCAAGGAAGCTCTTCATGAGCGTAGAGAGAAGCAATCATTGATTCGAGTGAGTCGGTATCGGAATTGGTGGCAGGTCTCAGCGTGATATTTTTCATGGTGGCAATCTCCTGGATTTTTTGTTTTATCTTTTGGTTCTAAACAGCTTTGCTCTGGAAGAAGGTGTCCTGGTCTTCAACGAGAAAGTCTTGCAGCACCCAGTCGATTTCTCTTACTTGTGCGCTGGGTGGCTGCCAGTCGGTCTGGAGCGATGGGCATGGGCCCAGATATGGTGCTGCGATGCTGAGAATTTCCTTGTGATCTAAATCGTCGGCAGTGCAAATACCGGTGTTCGGATGTTTAATTGCATAAGCCATGGCCGCCATAGCAGAGGCGGCTACCTGAAGAGTGGTGGCATTTTGACTCTGCACGTGCTCGCGAGTCTCATGAATATCGAGTCTCGAGCCGACCCACCAGCCGTTCAGATCGTGACCAAGCAGAAGCACGCCCACTTCATCCATTCCTGATACGATCTCGTCGGTCATTACTCGTGTTCTTTCAGGAAGCTCGAATCCTAGTTTTTCTTGCATCGCCAATCCAGCCAGAGCCTGATCCGCAGGCTTGTATACGAAGTACACGCTCGGACGATATACAACTTCGTCTCCTTCTTTGACGGTCAGATGATCGCTTATCGAGAAAACTTCACCATGTGCCGTGATTTGTCCGACGATGCCGCCTGATGGAACCCACGAGTTAGCCAGCGCTTGCATTCCCATACGCTCCAGATAGATTTTGTTCTGTGGCCCAAAGTCGTGAGTTACTGCGTCCTCGGGAAGTTCGCGCTCATGGGTTCCCCAAGCCAGCTCCGACGGTGCTACGCTTTCCTGATGAAAGCTTTCGACTGACCATGTGTTTACGAATTCTTCTTCGAAGTTGATCGGCCAGTTGCATTTCTGGGTATCGCGTTCGGAGATATGAATCACTTTCGTGCCGGTAAGCATTGCGATCTTCGCGAAATCAGCTTGCTCGAGAGCCTCAACCAGAGCTTGTCTGCGTTCCACGACCATGGGGACCGATTCGAGTATGCGCGCTGCTACGTCTTCCAATCCTTGTTTGGTCCAGTGATTGACCAGTCCTGGATTAGCACCATGCTCGATGATGGCCGTGGTATCTCCACCGGTGCGCCGCCGTTTGAATTCCTGGAAAGCTACGTGTCGCGCGTAGATGGTGTCGTCCGCTGGACTCATCCCGCTATTTGGTGTGTATGGCTCCCACACTTCAATTGAAGTATTGATGTAGAAAACCTTTTTGTCCTGGCACCAGTCGATCATGTCAATTGTCGAAATGTTCCAGGCCAGATCGATGACCATATCTCCATCGGACACAAGTCCTGAGAAGAGCGAGTCCATATTCTCCTTTGTTACTTCGACTTGAATAAAGTTGGCACCAGCGTCGAGCATGTCTTTAGCGTGCTCTCTCAAATCCTCCATATCGACGATAGTGAGCTTAGTGAAGTCCATCTTCAGATTCTTCAGCAGTAGCGGCTGAAGACAACGCGATACGGAACCGCAGCCGATGATCACTAGATGTCCGGCAAATTCGATAGGTTCAACCTTGGTTTCGACACCTTGGTCTGTGGTCAGGAAAATCTGATCAATGGATTCTGTTTCAAATGTATTCATATAAATAACCTCGCCTCAAAACTCCGCGTGAGCTGCTCGCTTGCGGTTGTTGCTGTCTATAGGTACTTCGGTTTGGTTACTGTTCGCCGAAGAGCTGGATAGAACGCCATTCTTGCGCACGCCGGACGGGTGGACCGTCTACCTTTGAGCTGTGCCTCAGGTGAACTGTTCTAGTTAACTCGCTGGTGATCAGTCTACTTGTTTAGAATAGATCTGAGTTTCGTAACCCCTTCATCGCCGCCAACCTTGTGGCTCTTGTTGGTGCGAATCTGTAGCCCGATGATACCGATGTTCATGACTTGTGTATGACTGAACAGCGA
>CAZISK010000060.1:0-16432 GCA_964541355.1 uncultured Candidatus Obscuribacterales bacterium | reverse complement strand
GAAGACATATGTTCTCGATAGCGATAGTAGCATCACTCATACTGCCACGCTGTACCCGACAATTTCGGCAACTTCAGCAAAGCCGGGGACCCGGCTGCCGCACCATCTTGCCCCCTTAGCAGTAACCTTTGCAAGACTTTGCTATGCTCAGCTAGATGATGTATCCTTAGCCGAAACAGGCAACAAGAATCCGAACAGTTCTAAGTCAGCGGACGAAAGCATATGACACCACCATTTGAAAATATATTCGACAAAGTAAAATCGGCGGCCGGGAAGGTAGCAGATCAGACCAACAAAGCTGCAAAGCTCGGCAAGCTGAAGATGAATGTCGTCACCCTCAACTCGGAGAAGAACAAGCATTTACAAGCGATCGGATTGCGCGTGTACACTCTGCTCGAAGAGAACAACGCAATCGACGGCAATGTACTGAAGGACAAGATCAAGGACGAGATCAGCCAGATCGAGCGCATCGACGAAAAGATCAAGCAGATTGACAGTGAGATTGCCGATCTGCAGTCCCACACTCAGCATGTCGATGTCGATGATGTCACCGACGATGATGACTCCGAAAGTGGTGACAATAAGAAAAGCAATTAGCCAACCTTGAATCCTTTGATGGGAAGCTGTTTTTGTAAACCCATAACAGAGTCGCCGCTCATCAGCAACCTTACCGTTCGGAGAAAGTTGTAGAATGAAACCAACATTTGCTTCTGCCGTGAGTGCAATGAGTATCATTGCTATCGCAGCGGGATTGTGCGTAGCCCCGGTCAGCGCTGACTCAATCTCTCCAAGTATTGGAGATGCTGGGAAAGTTTATTCTACGGAGCGACCAGACTCCTCGTACTTCGGCACCGGTGCTGCCGGCAAGCTTAGCGAAGCCTCGCATCTTAGATTTATGGCCGAACAGCTCATCATCGAGGGCAAGCTCGACGAAGGCATCAAGAAGCTGGCGAAGTCCGTACAGTTCGACCCCGCGGACCCATCCGGGCACCTGATGTTGGCACGCGCGATGACACAAAAGATCAAGTCGAAAAGAGATGGCATCGACTGGGAGCTCTATGGACAGTGCCTTGATGAATGGACGCTGTTGGCCAGACATGACGCAGATCATCTGGAGCAATTGGAGGCTCGAACAGCGATCAGCAGCTTGAAGAAGATGGCAAAAAATCAGATTGCAAAGGCAAAAGGGAAGCAACCAAAACGGTCATTCCTGGCTAATTTAAACCCACTGAATCGATTCAAGTAAGTTGGCGCCTCATCGTTGGAATTTCCTCAGCGCTGAGGCCCCAAAAGATTTGTTTTGATCACGGCTTATATATGGTGCCTGCGAGAAGCTGGCACTAAGCTACGCATTTCGAGCGACACTTTCTTCGATCTGGGTTAGCTGGTACTGCCGGCGAAGTTCACGATAGGCTTTACTCTCGTATTCGCTAAGCTCAGACGGGATACACGAATGCCCAAATGCACCCTCGAAGCCGAGGCGCAATGCCTGCTCGAGTTCGGCTATGCTCGGCGACCTCCCCATAACATCAAACAGATTGGCATGCCTGGCACCATTGTTGCCGTCGTCGGAAGCTCTCCCAAACATAAGCTCTCGCATTAAACCCTGAGGCTGATCCAACAGTATTGAACCATGCTGAAGAACGGCATGCCGTCGGCGTAATTGTGCACTACCTATCATTTTCTTGCCGTCATGATGGAGGTCAGCGCTCGTGGTAGCTAAAAAACAATCATGAGCATTTTTGTAGTCGCTGGACGAAACGCCCAGGGTGAGCGAGACTCCAAGACTCTTGAAGGCAATAATCAAGCCCTCGCAAATCTGCTTGTAAGCTGCAATTACACTGTCGCTGAGCGCACCTTGCGATGAGCTGCCAGCGCTGCCCACGAAGGAGTAGGTAAGCTCGTGCGCGTGCACGACGGCTCTTCCACCGGTTGGGCGCCGCACTATGTCAAAACCACGGGTTCTTATTCTCTGCTCGATAGTTTCGCTAAGTCGCTGTCCATAACCAATTGATACCGCCTGCGGTTTCCACCCATAGACTCTGAGCGTCGGTGGCGCTTCGCCATTCAAATGCGCCTCCAGGATGGCTTCGTCTATTGCCATGTTGGTGGCGGCATCGTGCACCTGATATGGTATCAAACGCCAGTTTTTCGACATTTCAGGAGACGCTCGCCTTCACCAGCGGTGATTCCTCAACCCTGGTCGTGCTGAAAGTGAAAGCATTCAACAGCTTGTCCTTCACCGTTTTAAACTGCTCTTCCGAGTCGGCATATACAGTGGCCAGAGAATCGCCACCCTTAACTTCTGTTGCGACTTTTGCTTTTAATACCACGCCTACACTCAGGTCGATGGGGTCGCCCTTCTTCACTCTACCCGCCCCCATGAGCTTGAGCGATTCCGCAATTTTACGACCGTCCAGGTGCTCAACCCATTTGTTGCCGTTTGCTTCAGATAGCAGCTCAAATTTGTGCTTAGCTTGGGGCATGATCGAGTAGTCATCGACGACGTTCGGATCGCCGCCCTGGGCTTTGACTAATTTTCGGAAGTACTCGAGTGCCACTCCGTCAGAAATCAATTTGCTCAATGTGGCACGCGCAGATTTTTCATCGGTCGCTTTTCCTGCCGTGACAAGAGCCATCGAGCCCAGAGCCATACACAGTTCCTCGAGATCTTTAGGGCCGCGACCCTTGAGCGTTTCGATAGCCTCGACTACTTCGACCGTATGGCCGACGGCGTTGCCTAAAGGCTGTTCCATATCGGTGACCACGGCCGTCACTGGGCGCCCGAGCGCTTTGCCGACTGCCACCATCGTGGTGGCGAGGTTCTTCGCCTTCTCGACAGAGTCCATAAAGGCTCCGCGACCAGCCTTTACGTCCAGAATTATGAGGTTGGCACCAGCGGCCAGCTTCTTCGACATGACAGAAGCCGCGATCAAGGGAATAGACTCGACTGTGCCTGTAACATCGCGCAGAGCATACATCTTTCCATCGGCGGGAGCTAGCTCGGCGGTCTGGCCGGCGATGGCCATCGAAACTTCTTTCACCTGTTTGACGAACTCGTCCTTAGCCAGACTGGTACGGAAGCCCGGTATCGACTCGAGCTTATCGATTGTACCGCCCGTGTGTCCGAGCCCTCGCCCCGACAACTTCGCCATCGGTATACCGGCAGCTGCAAGAAGTGGAACGAAAACAAGGGTGGTTTTATCTCCGACCCCTCCGGTGCTGTGCTTGTCACCTACCAGGTCCGCAACGTGGGAAAGGTCGAGCACGTCGCCGGAGTTGCACATCCCGTCAGTGAGCCAGGCCGTTTCATTATCCGACAGACTGCGCCAGCAGACGGCCATGAGCCAGGCGCTAAGCTGGTAGTCGGGGACGGAGCCGTTCATGATGCCATCGATCAGGAATTGGATCTCTTGCTTCGAATGCTCATTACCAGCTCGTTTCGCAAGTATCAAGTCCACCATTCTCACAGGTATTACCTCATAATGACTAACCCGAACGGGCCGCCGGTTGAAGCGACGGAGAAAGACCGTGCCCAAGTTTACAAGCACAACGACAAAAAAGTTTCGCCCAACCAATATTAAACTCTTGACTACTGCGATTAGACGTGAATAATAGTTGATAGGGAGTGAGACAACGTTTGTTTATACTAAAAGGTTCGTTCTCCTCCCATCTTTTTTTGGCTATCCATATCAACAGTAACGAGACGAATCTTAGACAAGCTCCTCCAGGAGCCGGTTTGCCGCGCGTGGGGCAGATCAATTTCAGCAACTGCCTGCCAATCAATCTACCTATCGAAGAAGGCAGAGTGAGATTGGATGCCGCTCGAATTGAAGGCAACCCGCAAGAACTCAATCGTTTAATCGAGAAAGGTGATCTCGATATCAGCTCGACAAGCTCGTTTCTCTACCTGAGCCGTTCTGATCTGACTCTTGTTCCGGACCTGTCAATTTCAAGTTTTGGACCGGTCGGCAGCGTCTTATTCTTTGCAGATTGTAAACCGGACAGTCTATCGGGTCACCGAATTGCAGTACCCAGCTCATCGGCGACCTCGATCAGATTGACCGCTTTGATGCTGGAAATGGAATACAAAAGCAAAGTCGAGATTGTCGTCGTCGATCAGCCTGTTATCGACTCCGATAGCGACTTCTCAGGTGCACTGCTAATCGGCGACAAGGCTTTGCAGCTGGATGACTCCTGGTCTGAAAACCATTATCGCGTCGACCTGGGCGAGTGGTGGACCAGGAAGTTCGCACTGCCCATGGTATTCGGAGTCTTCGTAGCCAGGAAAGAGTTTGTATCGGCCCGCCCGGAAAGTTATCGACATGTCTCTCTTGCGCTCAAGTCTGCACGCGAAATAGGCACCTCGACCATGCTTGAGCTCGTGATTGACAGAGCTCAAAAGATGACCGGATTGCCTCGAGAACAAATGTCCAAGTACTTCCTGGAAAACCTAAACTGGCGAATGGATGAAGAACATTTGAAGAGTCTGGATCTATTCGCATCCCTTCTTCGTCAACACAAATTGCTATAACTGCCGCGACCGATTCATTTGTGGTCTATGAAGCTTTATCGCTGTCTCTTCTCATGGTTGAATCGGCTGTTCAACTAGATCCGGGCAATGTCGACCGGCTCAATCATCTTGTCTATTGCTGCGCGAATTGATTGAAGCGCCTGGAAAGTCGTTGCATCAATGACCGCCCGGAGTCATTAAAACTGCGTGCGTCCGAGATTAACTGTTGTTATACTAGATCAGGATTTGGCAACCTCGGTCGTTTCAAATGCCCAATTTCGACCCAAGACCACGCAACTCGGCACCCCCAGAGTTTCCTTACACGCTCAACCGGCGGTGGGAAGTCGTGGACAGGCTCAATTCAGGCGGGATGGGCACGGTATACATGGCGAGAGATCTGAATCTCTCCACACTGAGCAATCAGAAGAAGCAGTGTGTCGTCAAAGAGCTTAAAGACGACCATCTCAACTGCGGCTCGGACAAGGAGATGGCACAGGAGTTCTTCCTGAGGGAAGTACACGTTCTTGCCGATCTCGATCATCCAAATATCGTCCGCGTTCTTGACCAGTTCAGGGAGAACGACAAGTACTACCTGGTCATGGAGTACGTGGAAGGTCAAAATCTTCACGAGATGCTGATGAAGCGAGGAGAGCCCTTCGACGAGAAGACCGTCGTAAAATGGGCGATCACCATCTGCAACGTCCTCAAGTATCTTCATACGCATAATCCGCCGGTCATTTATCGCGATCTGAAGCCGAGCAACATAATGATCAATACCAACGATCAGGTGAAGTTGGTCGATTTCGGTATCGCCCGTCCATTCGAATCGGAAGAGGATAACACGCAAGTCGTTTCCCAGGGATACTCCCCACCAGAACAGTACTGGGGACACGCCACCACGCGCTCCGATATTTATGCACTCGGTGCAACGATGCATTTCCTGCTCACAGGTCAAGATCCGCTCGCTCTCACTATGTCGGAGCCGCAGAAGCTGAATTCGGCTGTTTCCGATCATATCAACGCCATCGTGATGAGAGCGACTGAACAGGATTCCAGCGCCCGGTATCCCGGCGCCGAGTATATGAAAAATGAGTTGGAGTACGTACCTCCTGAAGTCCAGCCGTCAAAAGGCAAGCCACTAATGGTGGTACTATCCTCCATAGCCGCGCTAGCTTTGTTCCTCGGTGGTCTCATAGTTCTCGGCAAGCTGCAGGATCAACAGGAGACCCGCACCCAGGAAGTAAAGTCAATACAAGAACTGCGCCTGGATGAGAAAGAGAAGAGACTCGCAGAACGGGAGAAAAAGCTCAAGGACTTTCAGAGACTCTTAAGGGATGAATTGGCAAGCACCAAATCCGGTAGCACAGGAGCAAGCAAACCCGCGCCTGACAACTCAGACGTCAATGCCATAACGCCTCTGGAAGAGACTGATGAATCAGCGCTTACAGACACGGATGATCTAAAGTAAAGTGCACTGGATGCTGCGTGTTTATTTTGTTGGTCGCTTTGGCACAGGTACAGTCGTCATCGCTCCAAAAGAATCTCCAGGCCGAGCGACAAGTATACCGTCGGAATTCACGTACTCGCATCTTCCTCCTTCGAGAATTCGCACCCTTTGTACTCCTGACTTCGTGGGCTGATGAAATACATACTCACCGACAAGCCCATCCGGCTGGCCTTTAGAAAAACCGTTTATTCCCGAACTTTAGTGTTCGATTACTCGAAGCTGATAACCATAACCATGTACAGTTAGAATCCTGACGCAATCGACTTTGTCTAACTTCTTCCTCAATGTCTTCATATTCGTTCTGACCGATGCGGTCGTAGCATCCGAGGCATTCGGCCACACCCTCTCTAGAATTGATTCCTGAGATATGACCGAATCCTTGTTACGACCAAGAAGATCCAGTATCTCGAACTCCTTCGGATGGAGGTGAATACTCTCACCCCGGAACTTGACCTGATGACTGTTGCGGTCAACAATCAGATCACCAAGCCTCATCTCTACACCTTCATAAGTCGGTTGCCTTCTTAGAAGGGCACGGAGCCTTGCGGCCAGCTCCTCGAACACGAAAGGTTTTGTAAGGTAGTCGTCCGCTCCTGAGTCGAGCCCAATGGATTTATCTTTAGTTTCGGAATGTCCAGTCAGCATCAGAACGGGTGCCTTTCCACCCGAATTTCGATAATTGCGACAGACGTCCAGACCGGACATTCCTGGCACATTCCAATCTACAATCATCAGATCGTAGTGGTAATGAGACAAAAGGCTAATCGCCGCCTCTCCATCTGCAGCACACTCTACGTCATAGAGCTGCTTTTTCAACCAATCGGACAGGCGATTGGACAACTCAAGATCATCCTCGATCAACAGCACCTTAGTCATGTGGCTACACCAACACTCTCGACATGTCGAGGATGTTATACCATGCAAATCGTAATTCATTCGACATCCTCCCAGCCCCGATTTCGCCGATACTAAAATATGTCGTTTAAATAACTGTCTTACCAACACCAAGAGCACCACTAGGAAATAAGCACTGGGCTGAATGATCAGTCAGTCCATCACCTGGATTAATGATCGTTTGCAAGAATTGAGTGAACCATCCAATCGCTATCGTTAACGAATATGTCTCATTCTCGACCTGTGCGATGGCAATGGTGGCTTTGGAGAGGGTGGCTCAACCGGTCTATCACCTTTCTTGTCACCATGGCTCGGTTTTTGCGGTTGAGCCTTTGACTGATTTTCGGCGGGCTTTTGCGAATGCGCCATTTCAGGATGTGATGACGGACGTTTTGGTTGATTGTCAGTCGCCGGTTGCTCAGATCTGTTTATTGCTGATTGTTGTCCATCTTTTTTGCCACCATGATCAGTTTTATCCGGTTGTGGCTTCACTTCGTCTCCACCCGGTTTTCGTGCATCCCTTTCCACCTGCGCTGATGGATTATTACTTGAATGATCGGCGCCGGGTTGCTGAGGAGCGGTTCGCCCCTCGCGAGATTCGTTGGCTGGAGGCTGGCTCGGTTCTGCGTCACCCTTGGCGGTGCCGGATCCGGCTTTGGAGTCATCGCTAATCTCAAGATTAGGCAAGAACTTGGACGCATCGCCAAGGGAATTCATCATGGCGTCGATCGAACTCTTATTCATTTCCGAGTCCCTGGAGAACGCATCCAGATTGCCACCAGACCTGCTTGCTTCGATAGAGTTATCCGAAGGTGTTGTTCTATTTATGTTCGACTCCGCCATCACGCGTACCTCCATTAAGATTGACTGCCGCTCTGGCTAACAGCCATCTCTTGCGACGCGACCACCCTAATTTAGAAAAGTGAAAATTCGATGACAATTTAGCGGTCTGATTTTTCGATATTTTGCAATCGCGATAACGTCGACCTGATCTTTTCTATTTTTCTTCGATCCATTTTGAGGTGCTGAGCAGACACCAGGCTCTCCATCAGAAGCTTTTTAGCTTCGTCGGTTTTATTCTGGAGGATAAAAGTCCGGGCTAAGGTCCACTTCAAATTCACCAGAGGCCTACACTCTCTACCTCTGGTCAGTGCCAGTCCCCGTTGGATGTGCTTTTTAGCAAGCTCATAGTGCTTGGAATCGAAGCAAACTCTAGCAAGCTCGGAGTAAAAGTGAGCCTTTTTGATCGACTCTCTATCCTCTGTGAGGGCGATGCTTTGTTCAAGCTCTTTAATAGCTTCCTCGAATTGTCCGGACATTGCGTGTATTCTCGCGATACCGGCCAGTGCCCAAGACTTGATCTGATTGTTTTGCGCACCACCATTATCATTCAGCAGTTTCAGAACATTTTGATAATGCACAATCGCTTCCTTATCTTGCTCTTCTGTCGAAATTCGTCCAAGCAGTAATTCAACTTTAGCAACTGACGCGGCATTGTTGTCCTCTTCCTTAGTGCATGCCTCTCTGGCTCTCAAAGCCCATGCTCTAGCATCCTTGAGATTGCCGTTGCGAAGCGACTGATGCGCCATCTCACGCAGATAGAATGGATCGTTTATGGCTTTTCCATCACGAGCCAAGAGCGATTCTAACTCTAGGAGCAAATTCTCATTCCTGGCGGAATCGGGCTCGGTCTCCAGGTACGAGTGCAGCACCTGGATTCTAGAATTATTAGCTTTGTAGAGCCGAGCGATGGAAAGTGCTTGCTCGAGGTTGGCAATCGCCTGATCCTCACGGTCCAGGGACAGAAGCACGCGCGCCATTCTGGTGAGAACGGCGATTTCCAGCTCGCGGTCTTCAATCTGCCTGGATAGATCCAGGGCAATACGATATTCGGACAATGCCTCTTGGCGCTTGGCTATGCCAACATAGTCGTTAGCCTTGTCGATCGCCGCGACCGCAAGAGACCATTGCCGAGCCTTAGAAGAGATATTCAGAGAATCCTGCTGCTGAGAGCGTTTCGCCATCATCTCGTCAAGCGCAGAGAGAACACGAATGTTCTGTCCACTCAATTTGGTCTTCAAACAGTTCAACTCTACGACAGCCTGGGCACGCCTCAACAACTCAGGTTTCGAATTTACCAGACAAGCGATCTCTTTGGCGCCGTTGGCCATTTTGGTTAAATCACCAAGTGCGTTGGCAAGCTCAATCTGCTTTCGATAGGTATGGAGTAAACAAAGCGAGAGGGACTCTTGGGATGTTATATCATGCTCTTCAACGAGGCGGCGGCGCAATATCTTGACCGCCGAATCCAACGCCGATTGTGCCTGGTCGGGGTTATGATTGACCATACAGCACCGTGCTTTCCGAATAAAGGCAATAGCACACGCCATGGCAAGCGAATCACTGCCGGTAGTGACTACAATTGCTGATTCATAATTCTGGGCAGCTTCGGCAAGAGCACCCAACTCTAATGCCTTGTCGCCGCTCGAGATAGCGCCCTCCCAGCTGTACAAGCGAGAATACGAAGTCCGTTGAAAATTCGAGCTACTGCAGGAGCAGAGAGTCAAAACGATGAGCACTGAGGTTAGAGCTGTGAGCGGCAAGCAACACCGTCTTCGGTGCTTCTTCTCCTTGTCTCCAGCTAGTCTCTCGTCACTCGCTCTCGTTATCATCTACGCAAGTCCCTTTCGGAATCCGGACCCAAAAGCGCGCGCCTTTACCAATCTCACTATCGACACCGATCGTACCGCCGCCGAGCTCCACTAGCCTTCTACAGATCGGAAGACCTAACCCTACACCCTGTTCTTTGTTCCGTTCGTGCTTGGATACTTGACGGAATGGCTCAAAAATGCCGGTCTGATGCTGCAACGCGATACCGACACCCTGGTCGAGTACGGAGATTTCGACAAAGTCCATTTTGGCAACGGCAGTGACTTTGACCGAGGTTCCAGCTGGCGAAAACTTCATTGCGTTAGAAAGCAGATTGATCAATATCTGCTCCAGCCGCTCCTCATCAAAGTAAATTTCAACGTCGAAGTACTCATGATCAATATTGATGTTAGAACTCTCTGCCAGACTCTTTACCGCCATGACTGCGCTTCTCACTATCGGTGCCAGCGGAACATGCTCCGGATACAATTCAAATGTGCCAGCCTGAAGCTTTTCTGCATCTAGAATATCGTTGATGAGATTGATTAGACGGCCGACAGTTTTCTGAGCGTTTGCAACTGTAACCGATCCACGCTCATTCAAATCGCCGTAAATACCCAGGCTCATATTCGAGAAGGTACCGATCAGCGCTGTCAATGGAGTTCTCAAATCGTGCACGACCATCGCGATGAACTGTTGTTTGGCCCTCTCCAGAGCTTTTCGCTCGGAGATATTGTGAACCACACAGAAGAATGACTTTGTTTCATCCGACCAGGTTGCCGCCCACAGCGTCTCGATTCGCTTCTTTTCAGCATCCACAATTACTGTTTCGAAAGCAAGATCTCTGTTTTTCTCCAGCACTTGTTGCAACTGTGACTTGAAGCCCACTACCCCGTCCGGAGCAACAATGTCTTCGACTGCCCTGGTCATGACGTCATCGACTTCGAAGCCCCATTGTCTTGTCACTGATGGACTCACATAGGTAAAGCGGTATTCGTCACTGAGCATACAGATAACATCGACGCTATTACTGACGATGGCTCGCTCCTTCTGAGTAGCTGCTCGAAGGGCGGTCGCAGTGCGTCGGAACACTCCGTCCAGATGCGATATCTCATCGTCGCCTTTAATCGGCTCGTGCAAAGTGCGTTCATCGGCCAGCCTCACGGTATTGTCCACGAGGACATCCAATCGCCTTGTAATATGCCTGAAGAAAAACGAGATGGCGATTACACCCATCAGGACATTGATGACAAAGCCAACGACAAGACAGCTCAGCAATCCCTGTCTCGAAATCGATTTAGCTCTGGTCAACTCGCCGGTCAGAACAGTCTGTGTCTCTGTGAACTTCTCCATTTGGGGTAAGATGCGCCTTTGAAGCAAGGCAATCTCGAGGCGGACCTTCGACGGTTCTGATGCATAGCTTCCTGATTCTATACCCCTTCTCGATTGGTCAAGCAAACGCAATGCTTCTTCAGAGAGCATTCTTAATTCTCTTAGCGATTTAGTGCCGGTCTCCTCACCCGCCACCAGGGTCTCCAATATTCTCAGCTGATCAACTGCTCTATCTACAGCCTGGTTGTAGTCGTCGGAAACAGCCAGATTTCTCGAAGATGAGTACACAAATAGGGCCGCGCCGGCTTCGTAAAATGACTTAATCAATAAATTAGTTCGATTGATGACTTCGCGGGCATGCGCTTCTCGAACAATATCGTGTTCAGCTTGCTTGAGCATCTCCAAAAGTATCGCAAAGAAA
The DNA here is from genome assembly GCA_964541355.1 of uncultured Candidatus Obscuribacterales bacterium. Classification (GTDB taxonomy): domain Bacteria; phylum Cyanobacteriota; class Vampirovibrionia; order Obscuribacterales; family Obscuribacteraceae; genus JADYXR01. The sequence continues at coordinate 5,116 of CAZISK010000060.1, read as the reverse complement.
GCGATCTCTATTGCAATAAGACAAGCCAGCAATTTAGATCCCTTCCGGATTAAGGGAGTGCGAACAGCCTTATCCAGTTTTGTCGCCTCATGCATCAGAAAATTATCATCAAGCAAAGAACCCTACGAAAAATCAAAAAAGCGAATACATCAGAATAGCGGCTTGCGAGCCACCAACTATTGCCACCACACCCAGAATTATGAATACGAGCATGATCGGCATCAGCCACCACATTTTGTACGTCTTCAAGAAATAAAGATATTCTTCAACGATGCTTGCCCTTTTAGGTTTGCCCTTCTTTTCGCTCATCAGCTTTGCCTTCTGAAATTGTCGAGATCGGTCGCCGGTGCCTCGTCGAACATCGACTTTAAGGCTTTGTATTTGCTGAAATTTTTCCGCAACTTGTCCATGCCGAACAACGATAGGATCAGTCCTAATACAGAAACAAAACCAAAGTAGATCACCGTTAGAATTATGTACGATACCGCCCTCTGGATCGATTGTCTAATTGCAACGCCGGATGCATGAATCTTCCGTCCAATCGAGTTGAATAACACGACTCCGAAAAATGCCAGACCTGATAGCGCCAGGGCGACATACGAGATAATCGGCTTTGCGAGCACGAAGAGAATGGCAGCGCTAATGGCAAACGCCAACCCGGTAAGCGCCAAATCCTTCTTTTCACTGCCGTTAGATTGCTTCGGCATCAGGCACCGTCCCTTGCAAACAGCTCTTGCCTCGACTCTTTATCTTGCATTTTTTCAGCAACTGCGGGTTTGAGAACTACGAAATTATCAATAACAAGAATATCGATGTCGGTCTTCATGAAACAATTGTAGGCGTGCTCATGATCCATGATAATCGGCTCACCTCGAACATTAAAGCTCGTGTTGACTATCATGGGACACCCTGTCAGCTGGTAAAACTGCTCGATCACATCGTGAAAGAATCCATTACGCTCTTCCGTTACCGTTTGCAAGCGCACCGAATAATCAACGTGTGTAACCGCAGGCACATCCGATCTGACCAACTTCAACTTCGCCAGCCCTTCCGTTGAGTCGTTGGTTGCTTGATTGCAACGGCGCTCCTCCTTGACCGGCATGACTATGAGCATATACGGGCTGGGGATGTCGATGTCGAAGTATTCACCGACTCTCTCTTCTAAAACAGCCGGAGCAAATGGACGGAATGACTCTCTGAACTTGACCTTGAGATTTATCCGAGACTGCGTCTCTGCATCACGTGGATCGCCCAAGATGCTACGCGCCCCGAGCGCTCGCGGTCCAAACTCCATCCGCCCCTGGCAGAGACCGATGACGTAGCCATCAGCAATCCATCGCGCCAGCTGCATCGCCAAAGCGGACCTGTCGTCTATGACCTCATAGGTAACCCGAAGACCGTCGAGGAAGGTTCGAACTGCGGATTTGTCAATGTCCGGGCCAAGATATGCCCCTTTCATGGTGTCACATCTGGTGACCGACCGGGGATTGTCCAGAACCTGATACCAGACTTGCAAGGCCGCTCCGATAGCGCCGCCCGCATCGCCAGCGGCAGGCTGAATGTACATGTCGTCAAACACCTTCTCTCGATAGATCAACCCGTTGGCGACACAGTTCAATGCAACACCTCCGGCAAGACAAATCTTGTTCAGTCCGGTCAGTCGCCTCGCTTCTCGGGCGAGTCGGAGCATCGACTCGTCAGTGATGGCTTGAATCGAGGCGGCAACATCCATGTAAAACTGGTCTATTTCGCTTTCCGGCTCTCGTATCTCTCTTTCGAATAAACAGCGGAGATTGTCGTTAATCATCGACAGCCCTTTGACAAATTCGAAATAGTCGAGGTTAAGGGCGATTGATCCATCCTCTTTCAAGCTGACAACGTGGTCGAGAATCTTGTCTTTGAAGACCGGCTTTCCATAGGGTGCCAGACCCATCACTTTATACTCGTCTCGGTTCACCTTGAAGCCCAGATATTGAGTAAAGGCGGTATAGAGAAGACCTAGAGAATGCGGAAACCGCACCTCTTTGATGAGCTTCATTTTGTTGCCGCGACCTTCCCCAATCGAAGTCGACGCCCACTCACCGACACCATCAACAATCAATATGGCCGCGTCCTGGAAGGGACTGGTAAAAAAGGCTGATGCCGCATGCGACTCGTGGTGCCGGGAGAAATAAATCTCTCCTTCGAATCCTTCCAGAGATCTATCGATCAAACCCGGAATCTTCAGCTTCTCGTTGAGCCAAATCGGAACGCTTCTCAAGAACGACTGGTGACCGCGGAAGGGTGTCTCTAAATATGTTTGCAGAAGGCGTGACAAGGTCATTACAGGTTTGTCATAGTATGCCACCGCATGTAGTTGCGATGGGCGAATACCGGCATGAGAAAGACAAAATTCAATAGCCGATTCGGGAAATCGCGCCTCGCCTTTCCTTCTAGTGAATCGCTCTTCTTCAGCGGCCGCTACGATCTCTCCGTCTCTGACCAGGCAGGCAGCACTATCGTGATAAAAGGCAGATACTCCCAATATGTCGATACTCATGACTAGTGCCTGAACTGCTTCGTTAGTTGAGCCAGACGTGGACTGGTCTGACCCTGGATGGTCCCGGTTTTGAGTAGTTCAGCATACATGACTTCGGCTAATAGTTCATACCCTGCCGGCCACATATGACAGAAATCAACCTGCAGTGCTCGGCAGTCGAGCGACTCGAAGTACTTGGCACAATCGATCAAATGCACTTGGCGTGAGCGAGCAAAATCGCGAATCACATTATTGAAGCGGTTAACGTAACGAGCAGCCTGGGCCCTATCGACCTGGTGGATACTCATCCAAAAAGCTCTGCCATGGTCGCCTCGCCGAAACTCCTCATCGGTCTCGCAGGGATGGCGGCCGACCAGGGTACAGAGGAAAATCTTGATGTTCGGATTCGACCTCTTCAGGCCGGTTACGATGCGGTCGAGATTGATCAGGTAATACTTGTAGGCATCCTGGTCTTCAATACTCAACCTGTTCTTAGAGCGCGATTTGCCGGGCGTTTTTTCCGCTGACTGCGCTTTGATCCTTTGCATCAACATCGATGCCAGCGCGACCGACTTCAAGCTCCCCGCCACTCGCATTGCCAGCAGCTGCTGAGCATTATAGTTAGCCACAAACGAGCTCGTTGAAGGCGTCCCCAGGAACGGATCATACATATAGAAATCGTTCCAGCCGCAATAGACAATCGCTATGTCCGGCTTGTAACGACAAATCTCGTGCTCGACCCGAAGCGCGACTTGATCGCTCAGCCAGGCTTCTACACCGGCATTGATGACTTCGGAACCGATCAGATCGACGGCATTCTTGTCTATCGTTTTTTTCAAATACAAAGGATAGTTGAACTTTTCCGTCCCCTGCGTCGTGGACTCGCCCAACGCCACAATTCGCACGACATCAGGCGTTTTCTCCAGTGGAATTTCATCATGTTGAGCGAATCCCTGCTTGCTGATGAATTGATCTCCTTCATGGAATCCCGGGCGCAGCTTGAACCCATACAAGCCGTCCGGTTGTTTCATGAAAACCAGAAGTGACTTCGGCACATGTATGTTTTTTATGGCTACATTGCCTGCCTTCATCACGTTCTGCATGGCTTCGCGTTCTAGATCGCTCCAGACCAGTTGGGAGACACCCTCGACTGCCCCTAACAACAGGGCGATGGTTAGCGACGCGAACAAGACTTTTCGCCACCAGATCAAAGCTTTTGCGCCTCCCAGAAGAGATTCCTGACTGGAGAGAGATGCCACACGAGCGCGTTGCACAAAGCTCTATAACAAAGTGGGTCTCGCGTATCTTGAATTATCAAATCCTACTCTTTTGATCCATTCTATAACGCGAAAGATCGGGAAGGAAGGCCGCATCCCATGAGCTGAGGAAACCCTAATAAATGCAAGGACCGAACTACTATTTCGCTGTCTGGCTAAGCGCCAGCGAAATGACATAGATTCCAAAAATCACTCTGTACAACACGAATCCCCAGGTCGAATGGCTTTGTAGAAATTTGATCAGCCAGGCAATCGAGAGGTAACTTACGATGGTCGATGCGATTAGACCACAGACCAGGTTGATGACATCACTCTGTTGAAATCCGATCTCGATCAGCTCTTTCAGCTCGAGCAGACCGCTGAGCACGATTGCGGGAATACCTAGGAGAAAACTAAATCGCGCCGCGTCGGAACGATTCAAACCGAGCAACATCGCTACAGTCAATGTGGATCCGCTTCGAGAGCAGCCTGGGATCAATGCAAGCGCCTGACCCAATCCGACCAGGACACCTTCCTTGATACCGACCTGAGACAGATCCTTTTTCTGTGTCCCAATCCTGTCGGCGACCAGAAGCAAAAGTCCCATCACGATTGAGACAGTTCCTACCACCATCAAGGAGCGCAGCGGACTGTCCTGACTCTCTAACAGTTTTTTCAAAATCAATCCGATCACGCATATGGGCATGGTACCGATTATGATACCAACCGCGAGGCGAAAATCGCTGGCGCCATAGTCCTTGGTTTTGATCGCTTTGAATGAGCCTGAAGCTATACTGATCAACTGCTTGAAGAAGTAGGAGATCACTGCCAGGACCGACCCGAGCTGTAAAACAGCTGAATAAGCCGCGCCCGGATCCTGCCAACCGAGAGCGGCGGGCACGACACGAAGGTGAGCGCTGGAGCTAATCGGCAGGAACTCCGTTAGACCTTGCACCGTTCCTAATACCAGAGCTTCAATAAGACTTACTGATTCTGTCGCCACTAGTCAGGTTTCCTCGAGAAAAACGATCAACCGCCGCCGACATAGCATGTCCGACGCGGACTGTTAAGCAAGAGATGCTATTCGTCGCCGCTGTCGGACTCGACTGTTTCGCAAACAGCAACACCGATCTCTTCAGAAGATTCGTCAGCCTCATCCGCTTTTGCCAGATCGGGAGGCGGAGTCTTCTTTACCTGTTGCACCCAGGCGCTCATTCCTTCCCGCGTGCCGGCACTCTCTTTGTCCAGATCCGCATCGCGAGGTCTGCCTCCCAGACGCACCAGAATCGAATGTTGAAACGGGAGATCTTGATGAAGCGCAGAATCAGTTGTCTGTCTATCT
>CAZISK010000059.1:0-16488 GCA_964541355.1 uncultured Candidatus Obscuribacterales bacterium | reverse complement strand
AAAATCTGGCGTGTACCATTACCTGTTAGAAGCTGCGTCACCCATATGGAAACAATGTCTGACAAAAAAGCGAATATCGTAGGAAAGTGTCCTGCGGGACTAACCGCGGCCTTTGAACTCTTAGAGCGCACGGATGTGCAACCAACCGTGCTTGAAAAAACAGACGTTATTGGTGGCATCTCTCGCACCATGGTCTATAAAGGCAATCGATTCGATATCGGTCCGCATCGATTTTTTTCGAAGTCTGATCGCGTGATGGACTGGTGGGCCAACATGATTCCGATCGAGCAGTTGCCCGACGGTTTTCATGAGATTACCTATCAGAACAAGAAGCGCACCATCAAGGGCGATTCTTCCGGGTCATCAGCCCAATCGACTGATAACATCATGATTCTGTTGCAACGCAAGACACGAATTTACTACCTGCGAAAGTTTTTCGATTATCCGATCAGCCTGAAGGTACAGACCTTCTCGAATCTCGGTCTGGTAAAGACCTTCAAGATTGGCTGCAGCTACCTGAAAGCAGCCGCATTTCCGATCAAGCCCGAGAACAATCTCGAGGAGTTCATCACCAATAGATTTGGAAAAGAGCTATACCGAACATTCTTCAAAGACTATACCGAGAAGGTATGGGGAATTGAGTGTCACAAGATTAGCGCGGCCTGGGGCGCACAGCGAATCAAGGGCTTGAATATTTTCAAGGCTTTGTATCATGCGGCTCGCAAAATCGTCCAGGGTGCAGGTGATGTGCGGCAGAAAAATACCGAGACCTCGCTTGTCGAGCAGTTCCTCTATCCCAAGCTTGGCACCGGCAGCATGTGGACCGAGACCGCGCGGCGGGTGAAGGAGTCCGGCGGCGAGATATTGATGAACCTCGAGGTCGAAAAGCTCAAGACGAAAGGCAACAAAGTGGTATCGGCTGTAGTGCGTAACAGTCAAACCGGGGAAATACAAGAGCTGCCGGGAGACTACTTCTTCTCCACGATGCCGATAAAGGAGCTGGTCGCTAAGCTTGATTGCGATGTTCCTGCCAACGTCAGAGAGGTTGCCGAAGGATTGGTTTATCGTGACTTCATCGAAGTCTGCCTGCTCGTCAAGAAGATGAAGGTAAAAGACAAAGAGGCAGGCGGAAAGAGCCTTATTCTCGACAACTGGATCTATGTTCAAGAAAGCGACGTTCTTGTCGGGCGGATGCAGATTTACAACAACTGGGGCCCGTCAATGGTTGCCGATCCGGACAACGTGTGGCTCGGATTGGAATACTTCTGCAACGAGACGGATGATATCTGGACCTGGCCTGATGAAAAACTGATTGAGCTAGGCGGCGACGAGCTTCAGAAGATCGGAATCGTCGACAAGGTTGATGTCATCGATGGTACCGTTGTCCGAATGCCCAAGACTTATCCCGGATACTTCGGAACATACGATCGATTCGATGAGCTGCGAGCCTTCATCGACAAGTTTGAAAATCTCTTTCTTGTCGGACGAAATGGGATGCACAAGTACAACAATCAGGACCATTCCATGTTGGCATCGATGACTGCGGTTGATAATATCGTAGCTGGTATCACCACCAAGGATAATATCTGGGACGTTAATACGGAGATGGAATATCACGAGGAGAAGTCTACCTGACGCTCACTCGCAAGTTAGTTTGGTCGCTTGTTGTATTAGCCGCCATCGGACTTTCAGCGGTATATGTTGCGAGCTGGTTCACCGCATTTCTTTCTCCCCTGAGTCTGGACAACAATGAGGGCTCCTGTCTCTGGGGTGCAATCGAGCTGGCTGCTCGTCACAATATCTATGACGCGAGCCGTCTGAGTGAGCCACCGTGGGTAGTGATAGTCCATCCACCAGTGTACTATGCTTTGTCGGCGCCCTTTCAACTGTTCGGGTCCTACAGTTTTGCGGCACTACGAGCGATTAGCGTGATTGCGTTCGTAGGATGCATGATCTACTTTTACCGACTCTTGAGGGTCTGGAAGGCGACGTGTTTGAGCAGTGCGATCGGGCTTCTCACCCTGGCAAGCTATGTTTTCGTCTGGTCCTGGTCGTTCAAGGCTCGTGTCGATATGCTCGGACTTTGTTTCGTTGTGATGGCGCTGTATTACTTTGCTGTCGCCGATCAGCGTGAGAGAGTATCCGGCGGTGATTTCGTAAAGAATGCGTTTGAAAGCGCCAAGAAATTCTTGCCTTCGATTTTTTGCTTGATGGCCGCAGTGTTCACGAAGCAGTCTTCGGTCATGATACTGCCAGCGGTGATGATTTACCTGATCTGGAAAAGGCGTTATATCGATCTTTCGGTTTATGCATTGGGCAGCGCCGTAGCACTCTCGGCGATCTTTCTCGCGTTCAACGGCGTGACCGGTGGCGGCTTCTTCCAACACATGATCTTCGGTTCTAGAATGAATTTTTCGCTCGACGATCTGCAAAAGCATCTTGCCTGGCTTGGCGTGGATTGGCCGAAATTCTGGGCGGTGCCATTGTTGGGTTTGATCTTTGTGTCGCGCGGTAAAGATCGAGAACGCGTAGTTTTGCCACTGTCAGTTGCCATTATGAGTGGTGCTTTTACTTGTTATTTGCTGGGCGGAACTTATGCGAGTTGGAATAACGGCTCTATTCTCTTGTTCGCACTGAGTTGGCTTACAGTGCTCTTTCTCGAATCATTCGCTCTTTCTCTCGGTGTGGCGATGATTGTGTTGACGGCCTTGAGCGGCTATATCATCAGCACACAGATTCCAGCAATGTCAGTGATCAGCACGCGAATGGAGCGGACGAAGTCCGATTTGAAACCTTTGAATCTCAAGGGGCAAACGCTCTTCGTCGAGGATCCGGTGATAGCTATTGAATGTGGGGCTACCCCTCTGTTCGTTGACATTGCGGCATTTATGCAGACCTGGCGTGCCGATAATCATTCTTTTGATGATCTGCAAAAGGCAGTAGAGCAGAGGCGTTACCCCGCAATCGTTATCAATCAGAACGACAGTTTGCACGATCAGCCGAGTTATTTCTGGTCGGAATCCATGCTTCAATCGATCGAGCACAATTACCAGAAGTTCGAATATGTGGCGGGCAACGGCGAATTGCAACAATTGTATTTGCCGAAATCTTCGAATTGAGATGAAAGGGGATTGGTGAGGCACTGCGGGTGGTGTGTCCCGGTGGCAAGGTGATTCTGGTCGATATCGCACCGGGGATCTTCATGATGTCGTCGAGGACAGCGCTCTCAACGATCGCCTTACCGACGAAATCCTGGAAGACAACGGATTCGAGTACAGAGATTTTGATGCAATCCAGGATTACGGCAGCGTGGAAAAGATGATCAGCACTTATGGATTTATCTTTGGTCGTGCCACCATTGATTACATCAAACACAGTTACAAGACGACGGTTCTCTGCAGAAGCCCGGTTCTTGACGGTTGATTGATTATTGTTAGCGCTTTCGCCGCGCTTTGAGTCAAGCGCGAGCTAGCCACCGCTCAGCATTCTTCTATTTGTTGATACCATGTTCCGCCTCAACCGGCTTGGAGTCCCCTGTCGTGGCGGTGCTCTCTTTCTCGTCAGCGGTCTTGTCGACCGCTTTTGGGCTTGTTGGTTGAGTCGAGCTTACGGCTTCAGGCGGCTCGTCAGTCTTATCCTGGTCGGCTGCTGGAGGGCTTTTCTCGTCTGATTTGTTATTCTTCTTACCAGCGGCAACTTCGGTTCTTTCAGTGGACCCGGCCTCACCCGGCTTGGTATATTCAGCCGCTTTCTTTTCAGTATCTTGTGCCGGGGCTGTCGGTGTTGCGGGGCTATCTGTCGAAGGTTCTGCAGACGCCTGCCGGGCAGCAGATTTTTCTGCTTCGCTCTTTAGATGTCGTTTCCACAATTCGTATGTGAGCACTATTATTAGCGCGCCGGCATTCATGATGATGAAGTCCATGCTCTGCAGCTCCAGTCTGTCTCCGGGGCGCAGCGTCGTGTGCCGATGTAGGACGTTGCTCAGCGTGCCCAGTCCAGTTGCGATTGCAATCACAAGAAAGCTGAGCTTGATTTTCTCCAGTCTGGTTTTACTCCTGAAGAAGTAGAACGTGCCGCCGACGTTGAACAGGAGCTGGAGTCCGATAAAGTATGTGATGTTGACCGCGAAAGTATCGGACACAATAGCTGATTTCCAGCCGCACATCACCCAGACCGTCAAAAGTGCAACGATCGCCGTTAAAGCCGGCGGACTAATTTTCAGCCACCATGCCTTTGTCGACGCCACCCGCCCCGAGATGTCGGCTTCTATTTGGATCGCCTTCAGTCTGTAACAAGACAAAGTTACCGCGATTGCGCAGGCGTTGAGCATCCCCACTATGAAGCCGTCGGTGGCCAGGGTCTTCGAAGTTAAGAGAAAGGTTGACTGATAAAAAAGATTGGATGCAAATCCGAGAATTGAAAAAATCGTAAGGAAGAGATAGAGAACTTTGGCCTGGTTGGCCCGTTCTAAACCGTGATAGAAGAACCAGACAATTCCCGCTGCCGCGACTAACTCAAGCGGTATGGCCAAAAGCGAATTGAAGAATATGGGCAACTGGTACCAGTAAGGGACGTACAGCAGCGCCGCTAACGACGCGAAGAACGTTATCACGCTCACTGGAGAGGGATTCCAGCTAAGTTCGTATACAGTTTTCCTTTCGCCCATTCCCTAAAACCGATTCAGTTAGTGGCACTATACCCGTATGCGTACCCTAAGAAGCGACCGATATTCTTATTTGAACTGTGATTTGACACGACCAATGAGAAATGGTTTTTAACTTGTGGTATTGGTCGTCCTGCTGGGAATGTTACATTACGGACTCAAGAATTTTGCCTGCGATCTCGGGCTGAAACGAAACGGTTAGCTATGAATAACGCTTCCGAAAAATTAAGCGAGTGGAATGAGCACATACAGGCGGCCGAACGGGCTCAACGGAGCGGCAAATATGATTTTGCTGAAGCCACCTGGTTGTTGGCTGTCGAAGAGGCTGAGTCGTTTGGCAGCACCGATCACCGTTTGGCGTATAGCCTGGAGAAGCTGACTGAATGTCTCTGGTTTCAGGGACGGCTCCAGGAGGCTCTCCATCATGGCTGTCGAGCGCTCTCGATTTACGAGGCGGCTCTGGGACCGCACCATAACGACGTGGGCTCTATGGCTTACAACGTCGCGATGGTTTATCACATGCTAAATTATTACGCCGAGGCGGAGAGTCTCTATAAGCGGGCGCTGGCCATAAAAACAGGGGCTCTAGGCGCGAAACATCCCGATGTCAGCAAGGTGCTTGGGAGCTTTGCCGATCTGTTGATGAAACTTGGCCGTCAGGCAGAAGCCATGCAGCTGCGGGCAACCGACAAGATGGTCACGGCCACTAATTGGAGTCAGACAGCATCGGCTCGCAACGTCGGCGGAACCGCGCTCGGTTATTCGCCGTCCGAGGCGAGCGTGTCCGGTACTTATCCGTCGTTCGATGAACGCCAGTCTATTTCCGGTCCGCTCCAGGCGCTGAGCGAGCCCGGCGCAGGCAAGCCTGCACATGCGTCAATTATCAAGCAAATTCGTAAGGCGAGCGCTGAACACACATACCAGAAAACAAAGAGCACACCCGACGTGGCGAACCTCAGTCCGGAAGAGGTCGACTCTCGCCTGGCGCGCCATCTGGGTCCTATCATAGGAAAAAAGGCAGAGGTCCAGCCTGAGCGCCACAGCGACGACGATCATATCGGTGCCAAGCCTCCACAGTCGGCCGCTGCAGCCGCGGAGATCAGCTATAAGCTCATTCTGCCGATTAGCGGTAAGTTTGGCTCGACCTGGGATGAACTCAAGAATGCTGCTGAAAGCGGTATGCGCGAAGGCAATCTCACCAAGTCCGAGGGAGCCTGGAGAGAGGCGCTCACCATCGCGAAGGGAGACAACCCGGATAACCCTTCCTACTGTTTTGTTCTGGAAGCGCTCGGTGAAGTTTACCTCCGGCAGCAAAACTACGAGCGTTCAGAAGCCTGTCTTGTGACGTCCTACTATATCAAGAAAAAAGTCTTGGGTGAAAAACATATTGCAATCGCAGGGGCCGCAAGCAATCTTGCTCGTCTTTATTACTTGATTTACAAGTTCGGCGACGCTGAAAAATTTGGCGAAGAGTGCATCAAGATCCAGGAAGCCATCAGCGGACCGCAGAGCATTGAGGTTGCGACAGCCATGCACAATCTGGCAACTGTATTCCACGTTCAGAAAAAATACGACAGAGCCGAGCCCTACTACGAGCGCGCCATGAAGATCAAGCAACTGCAGCTTGGCGGCGATCATCCTGATACGGTTCGGATTTTGAAAAGTTACGCTAACCTGTTGAGAGCAACTCACAGAGACGAGCAGGCCGATCATCTGGATTCTTGCGTCACAGGTATGATCAGCGGACGCTGGCGCGCATTGACCGTCAAAGATATGCCGCAAGAAGGCTGGTGGAAACAAGAGGTGTTTGGCGACGAATAGCGACAAGCTTGCCTGACATCAGGTTCGCGGCTGTCAGGCTGTTGTGCGCCGTCGGACCTGTTACTTGGCTTTCTTGCGATTGCGCACCACTGATACCACTATCGATACTACAACCGCTCCCATGATTAGAACTGATGCAGTCCATATCAGTCCGACAAAGCTGTTGATGCCTGCCGTTTGAGCATCAGCTAAATGGGCTTTTGATGCTGCAATCGGATCGACCTTTAGTGAATTGAAGAATCGGTTGACGTTGGGCTTGTCGTCGCCGGCGTTCGAGATCAAGGTATAAACCACGTCGTCGTTATTTGAGTAAGCAACGAGAAGAGTGGCAATCGCTGCTCCATTGGTACGAAATAGCACTTTCTTTCCGTGCCAGCCGCTGCCGTTGACATCGGCTACGATCTTTTCGATATTGTCGGCTCCGGCCAACTTGAACTGCGCCGTCATGAAGTCGAGCAGGTTGAGCAAGAAGGCCTCGTGCGACTTAGGCTTGTCCTTCGGATCGACGTGGGCGCCGTCCTCGATGTCGAATCTGATGCCGGATGAATCGGATTGATAATAGATCACTTCAAGAGATCCGGAGCGTTCTTCAATTCGCTTGCGGACATTCGGCGGCATCTCAACCGAGAACTCCCTGGACGGAAGCGAAAACGTGGACCATTCCGAATCCTGCGAACTAGCGCGAGCTGCAAAGCAGAGGCTCAAAAGCAATGAAAGGACGACAGGCGCCACCGTTGTGACAATTTCATTGACACGAGCGATCATCTCAAAGTGCCGTTCTCAAGCCATCCTCAGTTCGCAGAGGTCAGTCTAGCACCATTTATTAAGTCATATCTTATACATGTCCATCACAGGGACAGGAGGATAGTCAAAGTAATAAAATATTGAACTTGTGTCAGACCAGGAGCTGGAGGCTTATATGGGGCGTTTGTCGACGATTAACTTCAAGAGCTGGATAGAAGAAAACCGGCACCTTCTGAAGCCGCCTGTGGGCAACAAGATGATCTGGGAAGACCGGGATTTTATCGTCATGGTCGTTGGCGGACCCAACTCTCGAACTGACTATCACGTCAATCAGGGTGAAGAGTTTTTCTACCAGGTCGAGGGCGACATAGTCCTCAAGGTCATCGATGACGGACAACCGTTGAATATCAATATCAAAGAGGGCGAAATCTTTCTGTTGCCGGGCGGCGTTCCACACTCTCCGCAGCGACCCGCCAACACCATCGGGCTTGTGATCGAGCGCAAGCGCATTGGTGAAGAACTCGATGGATTCCTCTGGATATGCGATAAATGCGGAAGCAAATTGTACGAAGAGTATTTTCAATTGACCAACATTGTCACGCAGTTTCCCCCAATATTCGAGCGCTTCTACAGCAATGAAGAAAACTGCACTTGCAAAAAGTGCGGTACGCGCCTGGAAAAACCCAAGAAGTAGTGAGGTGCTTCATGTTAACCAGCGCAGTCAAGTTCGAGAACTCCGAGGTATTCGCCCGAACGCTGGACGAAAAAGATGAACTGAAAAGCTACAGGGATCAGTTCTATGTCCCGACCAGGCAATCGCTGACCGACACGAGTAGCTCGCGGCGGTTGGAGCAGCCGGAAGGCGATCAATGCATATATCTGGCGGGCAACTCGCTCGGGCTCCAACCAAGACGCGTGAAGGAGTACATAACCGAGGAGCTGGAAGACTGGGCTTATCTTGGCGTTGAGGGGCATTTCAACGGCAGACATCCCTGGCTGCCATATCATGAAAACGTAGCCGATATGAGCGCCAGGCTGGTTGGGGCTAAACCGATCGAAGTCGTCGTGATGAATACTCTGACAACCAACCTTCATCTGATGATGGTTTCTTTCTATCAACCGAAAAAGGATCGCTACAAGATTCTGGTTGAGTCGAACGCCTTCCCGTCCGATCAATACGCGGTCGCGTCGCAGGCTAAGCTGCATGGACATAATCCGGCCGATGCGATAATCGAGCTAAAGCCGCGCGAAGGCGAAGAGATTATGCGGACGGAAGATATTCTGGATGTTATCGACAGGTATGGCCGCGAAATCGCGCTGGTTTTACTCGGCAACGTCAATTACCTGACCGGACAAGCATTCCAGGTCGTTCCAATTGCTAAAGCGGCACGCGAAAAAGGTTGCTACATTGGATTGAATCTCGCGCATGGCGCAGGCAATCTACACTTACAGCTACATGATTGGGGTGTCGATTTTGCTGTCTGGTGCAGCTACAAGTATATAAATTCCGGTCCGGGCGGTCTGGCTGGCTGTTTTGTGCACGAGCGCCATAAGGACAATTTCGAATTGCCCCGTCTGGCCGGATGGTGGGGACACAACAAAACGACGCGTTTCAAGATGGGTCCGGAGTTCGAGCCGTTGCCCGGCGCCGAAGGGTGGCAGCTCAGCAATCCTCCGATCTTCCCCTTAGCGGCGCTTAGAGCTTCTCTCGAGCTGTTCGATCAGGTCGGCATGAAGAAGCTCAGGCAAAAGGGCGATTTGTTGACCGGTTATCTGGAATATCTTCTCAACGCCGTACCAAAAGGTACGCTTTCAATCATTACGCCTGCTTCGCCTGACCAACGTGGATCTCAGCTCTCCATCAGATTTTCGCGAGATCCAAAGGCGATGCTCAAGGCTTTCAAAGAAGAAGGTGTTATCTGTGATTTTCGAGAGCCGGACATTATTCGAGCGACGCCGGTTCCGCTCTATAACACGTTCCTGGACGTCTATAGATTTGCTGGAATTGTAAGCTCCTTTGCCCAAAGTGGAGGTTAGAACTCGGATGACAACATCGGAACAACAGGTCGACATACTGATTGTCGGTGCCGGACTGGTCGGGTCTCTGGCGGCGGTTTTTCTTGCCCGTCGAGGCTTCAGCGTTGATGTCTTCGAGAGGCGACCTGATATGCGCAAGGTCGAAATGAGCGCCGGGCGCTCCATCAACCTTAATATCTCTTGTCGAGGCATCGAGGCGTTGAAACGGGTTGGTATTGCGGATGATGCCCTTGCGGAAGTGATTCCGATGAAGGGAAGGATGATGCATGCTCGTGATGGAGCGCTCACATATCAACCCTACGGCAAGGATGACAGCGAATTCGGTAACTCGATATCGCGGGCCGGACTGAACAAAATTCTGATGAATATCGCGGAAGAGACTGGCCAGGTGCGGTTTCACTTCGACATGAAAGCCGAAAAGGCGGACTTCGAAAGTAATTCATTCACCTTTTCAACACACGACGGCGACAAAGTTGAAGTGAGGGCTGCCGTGACCATCGGCACGGATGGCGCGGCCTCGGCTGTAAGAACTGAGATGATGAAGCTGCCGGGTTACGAGACTTCGGTAAAACCCTTGGATTATGGCTACAAAGAGCTCTATATCCCGCCTGCCGACGACGGCGGTTTTCGCATCGAGCGTAATGCACTGCATATCTGGCCGCGCGGAACCTACATGGTGATCGCCCTTCCTAACTTTGACGGCAGCTTCACCGTCACCCTGTTTTTGCCCTACGAAGGACCGAAAAGTTTTGCCAATTTGAAGACCGAAGAGGATGTGCGAGCGTTTTTCGAGGAGGATTTCCCCGATGCGATGACGCTTATGCCCGACCTCGTGCAGACTTTCATGAGCAATCCCACCGGTCACATGGACACGATCAAGTGTTATCCGTGGAATGTCGAAGGCCATGCCATTCTCATGGGTGATGCCGCCCATGGTATCGTGCCATTCTTCGGACAGGGGATGAACTGCGGATTCGAAGACCTGACAATATTCGATGAGTGTATAGAAGAGCACCTGTCCCATGGCGGAACGCTGTTCATAGAGCGGCGTGGGAAGCGCGAGCAGGAGCGGAGAAACCAGGGTAAGTTGCAGGGCGAAGGCAGCAGTCATTGGGAACAAGTGTTTGAAGATTTCTTGCAGCACCGCAAGGAAAACTGCGATGCCATCGCCGATATGGCGGTGGAGAACTTCATTGAGATGCGCGACAAGGTCGGCGATCCCAAGTTCTTGCTTGCCAAAGCCGTCGAAAAGATCCTGGAGAAGAAGTTCCCGGGGCGCTATGTCTCACGGTATTCGCTGGTCACCTTCAGCAACGTTCCGTACACGCTGGCACAGGCGGCCGGTGCAATATGCGATGAAATCCTGGCTGAGCTGGTCACCGGCATTGAGAAGCCTGAGGACGTCGACCTTGCCAGGGCGCAAGTCCTTGTCGATGAGCGGCTGGCGCCGCTTCTAGTTGGACGTCCTGAGCTGGCGGTGAAGTAGCGCAGCGTGGGATCTTAGTCGATCAACGTGACTGCAGATGGTGAGAGCTTTTAGCATGGACAAGTTCGAAATTGCCAACGCGTTGCGCGAAACGGGGCTCCTCTTGAGCGTCGCCGGTGGCAATCCCTTTAAAGCGAAGGCGTATCTTGCGAGGCTGGGTGCTGGTGGCATGGTGCTGATCTATCTGATTGACGGAAAGAGTCTTCGTACCTTGCTGGACGACAACCAACGACTGGAAGTGTCGCGAGCATTGAAGATTTTTGCGCAAGTCGCTGATGCGATGGAGAAGACAATTGGTCGAAAAGAGAACACCATACACCGAAGGGGGCCAAGCACACGCAAGCGGTTGTGGCGAGAAGTTCGCAGGCAATTCGACTAGTTGATGCGAGGCAGTAGGTACGATGCCGGACAGAAGTCTTGGAAGACAAGCTTATTCGTTCAGTTGATCGGCAACCCTTTTGAGCCAATACATTGACAGGGTCCGTTCTTTACTATCTGGAGGTCGGTCAATCGCTTCGAACGGCAACTCTTTCGCGGCTGCAGTTTGCGCGTAGTGGAGCGGCGGATATTGCTCCGACTGTTTGCACGTGATGTAGGCAGTTAGAATGTGCATATTATGTTCAGGACCCCAGGTTCAGCCAAGGTTCAAGCAAGATGCCCAATCCGGACGAATCTCCGCGCCAGTCCATTGCCGACCCGTATCTGGGTAAGGTCCTCGACAAATACACGCTCGTGGAAAAGCTTGGGACCGGTGGCATGGGTCTGGTGTACCGAGCGGAGCAAGTCAGAATAAAGCGTGAAGTGGCAATCAAACTCTTGTCTGCGAGGTTAGTTTCAGACGCGATCAACGTGAAGCGAATTGAGCGTGAAGCCAATTCCATGGGCAAATTGCGGCACCCCAACATCGCCACGTTCCATGACTTCGGCATCTCGCCGGAGGGGCAGCCATATCTCGTGATGGAGTTCATCTCAGGGAAGAGCTTAGGGCAGTTGCTTGATGAGGAAAAACGAGTCGAGCCCAGGCGTCTAATCGCGATAATGGCGCAGGTGGCGGATGCGATGGCTTATGCGCATAAGCGAGAGATCATTCACCGCGACCTGAAGCCTGACAATATCATGCTTAGCTGTGAGCATAAGGAGGATTTTGTCAAAGTCCTCGATTTTGGTATTGCCAAGTCGGCTGATGAAAACCTGGCTCTGACACAAAGCGGAGTGCTGATTGGCAGCCCTCTGTATATGAGTCCGGAACAATGCAAGGGCGAAAAGCTCGATGCGAAGACCGATATCTATTCTCTGGGAGTCATAATGTACGAGGCTCTGACCGGTATTGTGCCGTGCAAAGGAGCCACTATATATGAAACCATTGGACGAAAAACTCAGGAGCAACCGCCGCCGTTTCCTCCCGAACTAGGTGGTTGGAAGCTCTTGGAGCGGCTTACCCTGGCATGTCTTGCCACCAACCCTGACCATCGTCCGGAATCAATGGGTGTAGTTCACGAACGACTGTCGACCTTGCTGAGCACACCAGCTGCTGTCTCTCAGCAGGCTCAGGTAGTCGAATCCTCGGCTCCTGTCTCGACAACAACATCCACTTCGTTACATTCGCCAACGAGAACCACTGGAGATGTCGTTGCGGCAGCTTCGGCCGAAGCGACGCGAAGAATTTTTTCGATGTCGAAGAAGAACTTGATTCTGCTTGGTGTTTCTGTGCTCGTTATCTATCTGGTTGGAATCACCGGTGCCTTCTTCTTGATTCAATTACTGCAGAAAAACTCGACAGGAAGCGTCGCTCCGACGCCGGCTCCAACCGCTGCGGTTACCACTGCGCCGCAGCCTTCGTCGCAAATTCCTGCCACACGGACGATTCCACCAGTACCATCGACTCCGCCAGTAGCGGCAACTCCGGCGTCGGTACCGACAAAACCAGCATTAAATCAGAGAGGCAAGGCGCCCGTAGTCAAGGTGGTTCGAGCGAAACCAAAGCCGAAGCCTTCGAAGAAGCCGGTGAAACCTGCATGGGTCAATACGAATGATACTAATGCCGATACCGCTTCCGGGTACAGACCGCGATATGGCAGTTCTCCTTACTTGCGGACCAACCCTGAACCGTACAACACGCCCTATACTCCGCCGGTAAGGTCGTACGAGCCGCAACAACAGAGGAGAAGACCACCCGATCAATCGTACACCGCGACATACTTCCCTGAACGCAATTCGCGAAAACACAATCGAGATGTCCGCAACGAACGTGAGTTGGAATCGATGATCCAGAGGCGAAATCAGGGTGGTGACGTTGATATGCAACGGTTGCAAAACTTGCAGAGGCGCGTTACGCGAGGGCATGGTCGTCGGCAAGGTCAGAGCGTGCCGAACTCTTTTTACGGTGGCAGAAGCTATTACGGCAACTAGATCGGGCCGCGGATATTCTGAAATCGGAACCGATGTGGTGGAGCTCGACGAAGCGGAAACCTATTTGGGCGACGCAAGGCCATCCCTGCAGCCATGCGACGCTTTAGTCGCGGCTGCTTTGTCAGGTTTTGCAAACCAGGTTCGCGCTCGCGAAACTGTCCTGTCACTCAGAGTTGAACGCTTGGAATGAATGATTGCAGATACCGAAAGGTGGCGTTACTCGGAATGAAAATGATTTTCAGATGTAAGAGCCGCCACTAACGTGAGAAATAATTTCCAATAAAGTGTTCTATGTAACTGCCCGAAACGTTTGAATGACAAGTGCTTTCGGTACTAGTGTGTGGTACCAATTCGACACATTTTCAGGTTTTACTAACCGACTCAACGAGGCACTCGCCTGTACACCATCTCGATTAACTCATGGTTGCCTATGGGCTTGAGTGTGAGCAACGTTTTCGTAGCGGTCCTTCAGCAGGACGGCTTTGACCTTATGTCTTGCGCAAACTAACTGCGCACCTAACCAATCAGGAGATTTGCCATGGAACTCATCGTTCTATGCCTCACCGCGCTGACCCTTGGGCTCAGGCACGGTCTCGATTTCGATCACATTGCAGCAATGCTGGACATGGCGGGCGCTTCCGTGAAAGACGCTCCCACCGAGTCGAGCCGATGGGCTCGAGTTCGGCAGACGATCAAGCTGCCGGCCCTTTACGTGTTGGGTCATGCCGTGATGATCCTTGTTCTCGGAATCGCTGCTCTCCTGTTCGGCGCAGTTGTTCCGGAGTGGGTAGATGGTCTCATGGAGCGGATCCTTGGTGTCACCCTGCTCCTGTTGTCGGCTTACCTCATCTACTCGCTGACGACGGTCTTCTCGAATGGGGGCGAGTTGAAGCTTCGAAGTCGATGGATGGTCGTCTTCGCCTCAATAAGTCATGGCTGGCACTGGCTCAAATCCAAGTTCACCACGCACCATCATCCGCATAAGCACGAGGTCGGATCCTGGGACGCGAAGGGCGCATTCTGGATCGGCATGATTCACGGATTCGGTGCGGAAACAGGAACGCAGGTTCTGCTGTTCGCCTCGGTGCTTGGAACCGGCAGTGGAACAGTGGGCATTCTCCTGCTCGTGTCATTCGTTGTCGGGATGGCAATCTCGACGCTCACAATCGCTCTTGCGATGTCTGCCGGGCTCACCTCGTCCGTCTACTTCAAGCCGGCGCTACTCGTGTTGGGTATTCTTGGGGCCATCTTCAGCCTTGTGGTGGGGCTGTACTTCACGTTCGGCTGGTCGGATCGGCTGCCGTCGTTCTGACCTAAGTTCAAGCCAGCACAACCGTGTTGGGTTTTCGCAGCCATCTTCAACCTTGTGGTGGGGCTGTACTTCACGTTCTGCTGGTCGGATAAGCTGCCGTCGTTCTGACCGAAGTTCCAGCCAGCACAACCGTGTTGGTTTCTCGCGGCCATCTTCAGCCTTGTCGTGGTGCTGTACACGTTCGGCTGGTTGGCGGGAGCCACGACGCTTTGGGTGGGGCGCAGCGAAAGCTGCGCCCCACTCTACTTGCTGCTTCGTCATGTGGACGGGCTCGATGATTGGCGGTCGCAGTAGCTGTGCGTTCTGAGCCGACTTCGATGGGCCTCTGAGTAGCAGCTTTCCTTCGACGCGGGAGACACTGGAAGACGCGCATGATTCCTGGAGGGCATCGTGTCCGATCTGAACGCCACTTGACGAGGATCAGCTTCCTCAGAAGCTTCTTTTTTTTGGCTTGGGTTGTCAGGGTAGTGCGACTGTGAAAGTTGTTGATGTCAGGATGTGGCGGTTTGCGCAAGGCTTAAGCGTTCATATCTTAGAGACTTGCGAAGCACTGCTAGCAGCTGGTTTTGCCTACCCCGAATATCGGCAAGATTAAGAACGTCACCTGATACGAGTGTCAGTTCTTATTGAAATTAGTGATATTAAGACTCTAGCTTTTACTGTTACAAAGTTCTTCCAAGTCTCTGAGATTCTTCTTCCAGATAAAAGCGCTTCAATCCTGACCGTTAGTACACTGACCACCCCTTTCATCGTGGGTTGTTGGAGACCAGATCGTGAATGACTGATTTCCAAGACCTCCTGCGCGGTTAGCTCAAGCCGCCGTTCAAAGTCAGGATGCTCTATGTCTGAACTCATCAATGCATTGCCGGTGATCATCTCACTGGTAATTCTTGAGGGCCTCCTGTCGGTCGATAACGCCATGGTTATCGCCGCGATGGTGTCGCACCTGCCTGAAAAACAGCAGAAGTGGGCTCTAAGAGCCGGTCTTATCGGAGCCTACGTGTTCCGAGGACTGACATTGGCCTTCGTCACGTTCTTGATTGCAAACCAGTGGATCAAGCTTATCGGTGCGGCGTATCTCATCTTCCTGATGTTCAAGCATCTCGGGCAACCCGAGGAAAAACAGAAAGGCGGAGGGAAAGCAGAGGCGTCGGATCAGTCATTCTGGGCCACCGTTATCGGTGTCGAGTTGGCGGATCTGGCATTCTCTATCGACAACGTCATCGCTGCTGTCGCCCTGAGTCCTAAGCTCTGGGTCGTTGTTTTGGGAGTTTTCATCGGCATTCTAGCGATGCGATTCGTGGCGGGCTTTTTCGTCGGCTTGATGAAAAAGTATCCGATTCTCGAGTCGATCGCCTACGTGCTGGTCGGAGCTGTTGGATTCCAGTTGTTCGCCGAGGAGCTGTTTCATTTCCATGTCTCAGAGCTTGGAAAACTGCTCATGATCGGCGCAATCATTGCTTCCGGGCTCCTGTACAGCAAATTCATGATTTTGCAAATCATGCTCGGACCAATCCTTCGGTTTTTGTCTTACACGATGGGTGTCGCCGCCCAATCGGTCCAAATGTTCTTCGCTCCGCTTACCAGGGTCTTTTGGTTCGTCGTCGGTTTGTTCAAGCTTAACAAGAGCGCTGCTCCGGCAGACGAAGAGCAACCAGACGAAGACTCGAGCGACGATGATGGCAACATCATCAATCAGTCAGGCGACTCGAATTCTGACGACAACATCTTTGACCAGAAGCCGAGCGAAGACAAGAAAAACGACGAACCGGACGAGCTTCGGTAGCCGACCGGTTCCTGCTTTTGTGCATCTCGAGTATGACTGCTCATTCCTGAAAAGCAGGGTACAGGGATGCACTGGAGTCGCTCAAGCATGGCAGAGGCCGTGCTTGAGCGACTTTTCTTTTGACTTGGTTAATAAAACCAGCCGTAGCGATTCTAGATTCATGATTTTTGACAAACGTAAGCATTCACTCCAAGACGTTCAAGTCTGTCTCCTGGAGACCGTTTGCGGAA
>CAZISK010000058.1:0-16500 GCA_964541355.1 uncultured Candidatus Obscuribacterales bacterium | reverse complement strand
TTACGCCTCCGTCTATCCGGTGCATGGCAATCTAGCCGTGGCCCTCACCACCGATGGTGTCGGTACAAAGCTGCTGGTAGCGCTGGAACAGAGTAAGCTGGACACTATAGGCATAGATCTGGTGGCCATGTGCGTCAACGATCTGCTTTGCGTCGGCGCCACACCCTCCGCATTCCTAGACTACTATGCCACCGGCAAACTGGACGAGCGCCTCTCCGACGACCTGGTCAAAGGAATTATTCAAGGTTGCGATCAGGCCTGTATGCTGCTGGTCGGCGGCGAAACGGCCGAGCTTCCGGATCTGTATGAGCACGGACATTTCGACATAGCAGGCTTCGCCATGGGAACGGTCTCGAAAGAGGCGCTTATAACCGGAGAACACCTGACGGCAGGCGACAAGCTTATCGGCATAGCCTCCACAGGTATACACTCCAACGGCTTTTCACTGGCGAGAAAGCTGGTGCCGCTCGAATCGCCATTGCGTACGTCGCTCTTGAATCCCACCGCCATCTATTCCGCGCCGGTGGTGAGACTGCTCAACGAATACCCTGGTTGTATAAAAGGCATGGCCCACATCACAGGTGGTGGCTGGACCAACATAACAAGACCACAGCGCAACCTGGGCTATCTAATCGAGCACCACCTGCCCGTGCCCGAAGTGATGAAATTCATGGCGGAGAAAGTATCCGCCGAAGAGATGTTCAAAACATTCAACATGGGTATGGGTCTGTGCGTAATGACGAGCGACGAGCATGTCGATCGAGTGATCAATACCTTTGCCTCCTCGCAATTTCACGCCATGGTGGTCGGTGAAATTGCGGGCAAGAAGCCTGTCCTGACGATAAAAGGTGGACTTGGTGGCAAAGAGATCGTCTTGAACAATTCCACGAAGTGAAGTTTCTAACGGTATCGTATTCAGCGCCACAAGGAGAGAGATAATGCCGACCGCACTAGTAAGCGTTTCCGACAAGACAGGACTGGTAGAGCTTCTAACAGAGCTTCGCAAGCATGATAAAAACTACAAGTTTATCGCGACCACCAGCACCGCAGAACACTTGAAGGACAACAAGATCGACTGCGTTACCGTAGAAAGCATAACCAAGTTTCCCGAGATTCTGGGCGGTCGGGTCAAGACCCTGCACCCGAACATTTTCGCCGGCATCCTGGCCAGAGCAACTGATGAAGACCGAAACTGCTTGAAGGACCTCGGTCTCGATGAGATCAATCTGGTTATCTGCAATCTTTATCCGTTTGAGAAAAAACTCAAAGAGAATCTTCCTGAACCGAAGATGGTCGAACAAATCGATATCGGCGGCGTCACCTTGATTCGCGCGGCGGCAAAAAATTTCGATCGTGTCGGAATCTTGTGCGACCCGGAACAGTATAAAGATGTTAAAGAACAGTTGAAAAACAATGGCGAACTCAGCAAGGACTTCAGGCGGCAACTAGCTTCTCAAGCCTTCCAGCGCACGATGCGTTACGACACGGCCATAGCCGCGTATTTCGAAGCGCAGGTCAAATCATCAGGTGAATCGAGCAAGTCCGGCAACGGCCAAGAGTGCGGAATGCCAGAGAGCATCAACGTCAACCTGGCCCAACACCAGAAGTTACGGTACGGTGAGAATCCGCATCAATCGGCGGTCTGGTATGCCCCAAGCCGTCATCATTCTGATGCCGAGATGAGCTTTCCACCGTTCGAGCAGCTCCAGGGTAAAGAGATGTCGTCCAACAATATTGTCGACACCTTCGCACTGGTAAAATTCCTGCGAGAACAAGACAGTCCTTCCGTCTGCATAATCAAGCACAATAACCCATGCGGCATCGCCGTAGGAAAGACGCTTGCCGATGCTCTCGAAAAAGCACACCAAACCGACCCGGTCTCCGCATTTGGTGGCATATTCGGATTTACCGGAGAGGTCGATCAAGCGCTGGCCAGCGCCATCACAAAAGACTTCATCGAAATCGTAGCGGCACCTTCTTTCAGCCAGGGCGCCCTGGATGTGTTCAACAAAAAGAAAAACGTACGTGTGCTCAAGCTGAAGTCCGGCGTCTTGCAATTGCAAGAATCAGACAGATGGCACTCGCGCGACCTGCAAGATTTCGGCTGGATTGTCGAACGCGCCGATGAACCGGCGCCTCCGGTTGACAACTTTACGTGTGTCGCAGGCGACTTCCCGAAGGCGCTCAAGGACGACATCAAATTTGCCTGGGGAGTTGTGAAGCACCTCACATCCAATGCAATTTTCATCGCCAAAGACGGTTGTTCGCTGGGCTTCGGCATCGGGCAGACGAGCCGCATCGCCAGCGTAAAAATTGCTCTTTCGCAAGCTGGAGAAAAGGCTCGAGGTGCTATCCTGGCAAGCGACGCTTTCTTCCCAGCCACTGATAACATTGAAGAGGCCGCGCGCGCCGGAATAAGTGTTATCGTACAACCGGGCGGCAGCATCAAGGATGAGGATGTCATCAAGGCATGTCAGGAGAAGGGGATAACGATGCTGTTCACTGGACAGCGCTGTTTCAAACACTGAGGTCTACTCAACGTGACAGGCGAAACTGACAAGAAAGCCATGGTCGGCATAGTCATGGGCAGTTCGTCCGACTACGAGACGATGAAGCACGCCGAAAACATCATGATTGAATTCGGCGTGCCTTACGAAATCGCGGTAATAAGCGCACATAGAACGCCTAAGCTCATGTTCGACTATGCTGAGACGGCTCGATATCGCGGTCTCAAGGTCATCATCGCCGGCGCGGGTGGTGCCGCCCATCTGCCCGGAATGATATCGTCTTTGACAGCAATTCCGGTTCTCGGCGTACCGGTCAAATCGCGCGCACTCAACGGTCTCGACAGCTTGTTGTCAATCGTCCAGATGCCTGGCGGAGTGCCGACCGCGACCTTCGCGGTCGGAGAAAGCGGTGCGCTGAATGCCGGTCTGTTCGCAGTGAGAATGCTCGCGCTTCACGACGAAGTTCTGGCTGCGAAGATGACTGAATACACCGAAGACAAGGCCAAACAAGCGCTTGCCGGTAACTCGGTTGTCCAGGTGCGCGTACACAATACCGCCCAGGGAGATCGACCGTCATGAGGCAGGTGGGAATTCTTGGGGGCGGGCAGCTCGGCATGCTTCTCGCCAACAGCATTTTCACTCTCGGCGGTCGTGCAGCTGTCTATGATCCGGATTCGCAGTCGCCCTTATGTCACCACGTCAAGACTGCAATCAACGGTCCATGGCTGAACTTCGAATCGCTCAATCAGTTTTTCGAGATGTGCGATGTGATCACGTACGAATTCGAAAATGTCGAGAGCGCGGCACTGGTTGCGCTGGAGCACGTCAAGCCCATCTATCCAAGCGTAAAAGTGTTGAAGACGACCCAGGACAGAGTGCTCGAGAAGAAGTTCTTGCTGTCGGCAGGACTGCCTCATGCCAACTTCGCGGTGGCAGATTCGGTGGCAGCCCTTAGAATGCAGGCCGATCTCACCAACTACCCGTGCATCATCAAGACTGCCCGGGGCGGGTACGACGGCAAAGGTCAGATGTTTGCTCGCAATCGCAACGACTATGTCGCACAGCTCGATAATCCGGACAATTACTGGCTTGACACCTTTTCGGGCGTGATTGAGGAATTCGTCAACCTCGAGTCCGAGGTGAGCTGCATCGTAGCTCGACCGCTACGTGGACCGGCCGTAGCCTTCCCCGTACTGGAGAACGTGCACGTCGACCACATTCTCGACTATACCCTGCTGCCAGCGCGTATTCCTCCGTCTGTGCAAAAGCGAATAAAGGAGATAGCCATCGAGGCTACCGAAAAGCTTGATGTTTACGGACTTCTTACTACCGAATTTTTTCTCACGAAAACGAATAGCTCGAGTTCACCTGGTATCGAATGCGATGGCTGGTACATTTATATCAACGAGTTCGCGCCGCGCCCGCACAACTCCGGGCACGTGACGCGAAGCGCCTGCTGCATGAGTCAGTACGATGCCCTGGCTCGCATCCTTCTCAACATTCCTCTGCAAGAGCCGATGATCGTTTCGGCGGGCACATTTTGCATGATGAACCTCTTGGGCGACGTCTGGATCTCGCAGGGCGCCGCCCGTCCTGACGCCGAGCTTGATCTCTCGACGCTCATAGAACACCCGCAAGTGTTGGACATAGTCATTTATGGAAAAAGGGAGCCCCGCGTCAAACGGAAAATGGGACACTTCGTCACTTACGGCAAAACTCCTGAGGGAGCGCTATCGGCTGCCCATGCCTTCCGTGATAGCTTAAAGGCACGCAAAAGCATTGCCCGATAGTGTGCCTGTCTGTTGCGTTTCTTTGATGTTCTGTATTCAAAACAGTATTCAAGATGATATTCATAAACAGGCTCGAGCCTCGGCGTCTAGGCGAGAGTGAGAACGTCGCTTACAAGCCTCGGGTCTCGGACTGTTCATTTGGTGTCACCGCATTCACTTAATCACGAGAGGACGAAGAGATGAAAACCGGAGCGAGAAACAAGATCAAAGGCAAGGTGTCGTCGATCAAGAGCGATCAGGTAATGTCCCTGGTTAAGTTCGAGACCGCTTCCGGCGAAATGGCGTCCGTTCTGACGACCGAATCCGTAGAAGATTTGAATCTCAGATTAGGTGACGAAGTGGAGCTGGTAATCAAAGCCATCCACGTGCTTCCTGTTAAGCCCTAACCGCATCGTGATAATGCTGGTCAGGCACCGTGTCAATCGTATTGCCTGACCAGGCGCTCGATCTCCGCATCCGGTTGTTGAAATCCGGAGCGGACATGCATGATGTTCTGCCTGGTGCAATTGAAGAAGTAGGAAAGCCAGAGTAGAAGTCCGAATTGATCCGAAATCTCGAAGCCTGAAATCAGGAATCCGAACCTGAGTTTTGGAACGATTACCTGATTGTTGGTGGCATAGTGCCGACTAAACAGTACTTGAAAGCCTTGCTGCTTAATGTGCTCGGCATAAATCGACAGGAATCGAGAGTAAATCTTTTTGCCCTGGAACTCGGGCACAATGCCGGTAGTAACCATGCGGAATGACTCTGCGTTCACCTGAATGCCGTAGCTCCATCCGATCATTTCATCCCCATCGAAAAATCCAAGCCTCAGATCGTATGGTTGTCCGAGGTTGTGCCCCAGGAGCGCCACGGCATCTTTCTCGGAGGCAGTCAGTGCCAGTTGTGCATTGATGTCATAACGGTTCGGAAAAATTCTGGGCTCGTGAATCAGTCGAAACGCGTCGTACCGCTCTTTGTCGACATCTTCGATGCGAACTCCGGATTCCAGATCTGCTTTCATCTTATCTCCTCTCGAGAAATTGCACTAAATATAGTACCAGTACAATGCGGCTCACTTCTTCTTCAGATTTGCCAATCTGGCTCTCACATTATTGTATTCATCTTTCACTTTAAGCCCGTCCAGGACAGCAAGTCGACGGTTTCAACTCATGCGGTTGTTTGGCAACGAGCAGCACCTGATCATTAAACTCAAGCGCTTGCCTGTAATGCTTTGTCTTTCAATCAAATTCAAAAGCCAAGACATAGCTCATAACGAGCTCTCGTCTTACACCTTCGGAGTTGCCCGCCAACCTCAATTCTTTGATGCTCTTGAGAATGGCATCGTACGCTTGTACCTCGAATTTCTCGAAGACAATCTGACCAACGCTGAAGATCTTCGCGGTTGGAAAAGAGGTCGAGTTTTCGTTGCCTACCTGCGAATCCATTCGCCACGCCTTCAACTTCCGGTCACAACAGACTATCAAAACTTTATCTTAATTGCCAATCATAGTCGTGATGGTTGTATGACATATACTTGACGAGCTCATTTCAAAGCACTTCAGGACATGACACCTCCTCTTCAAAACATTATTCTGAAGACGGATACGAGTTCGAACGACGCTGCCACCAAAGACAATGCAGGCTCGACGTCTCGTGACCAGGTCGAAAAAGCCGGGAAAGGCGATATTAAGGCGCTGACGGCGTTGCGTTTCTTCGGTGTATTCTGGGTGGTCATCGATCATGCCCAGGGAGCCTTTTCCTGGTTGGGGCGATATTGTGAGACCGTGGCGCTCTGTCAGGCGGTCACATTTTTCTTTGTGTTGTCCGGTTTTGTGCTCACCTACCGCTATATCGATCTCGAAGGCACACGCCGCATCGCCGTTTTCCTGGTAGGAAGGCTGGCGCGCTTGTGGCCGATCCATATGGTCGGCATCCTGCTCTTGATTTTCATGATGCCTGGTACATTCAAGCCGACCAGGGAGTTAATGCCGATTCTTGCAAGCAACGTGGCTCTCATCCACTCGGCAATTCCAGTACTGAAATATTTCTATTCGTACAACGCCCCCTCGTGGAGCTCCTCTACGCTTCTATTCCTCTACGCCGCCTTTCCGGCTCTCTTGTTCCTGATTCGCAAGAGCTGGATACTGCTTTTGCTAGCCACTACCTGTAGTATCGCTAGCTTAATCACGGCTGCGACAATTTTCGACGTTCCCGAATTCAGCGCCACCAAAGTGTCCACACTTGGACTCTTGTATGTCAACCCTCTGTCGCGGCTGTTCGACTTCTCTCTGGGCATGTGCAGCGCGCTCGTCTTTCGGAATTACCTGGCAGGCAAAAAGCCGGGGATCGTCTCGGCAACTTTGTTGGAGCTGTTCGCTGTGGGAACGCTGTTGTTCATCGCTTGCAACAGCTTCAAATGGAGATATCTCTGCCTGGACTGGGTTGGGGCGCATGGGTCGTACTGGCTGCAGAATTGCGGTTTTGCGCTTATAGGCTGCTTGATTCTGGTTACCGTTTTTTCGATGGAGGCGGGTCTCTTTTCCAGATTGTTCCGAACACGACTTTTCTCGTTTCTCGGTGAGATCAGCTTCTGCATTTATGTGCTGCACACGATTTTTCTGGTTTATGGAGAGGTCGTACTGAAAATGGATGAATCGATAGCGACCTTCTCTTTGTACTTAACCACGCTGTTTTTGGCCTCTACTCTTCTGTGGTGGCTGGTGGAAAAACCCAGCCGAAAGCTGGCACGCGATTTTTGCAAAAAATATGTCTACGAAAGAAGATTGAGCTAGCCTTCGAACGTTTCCTCGAATCGGTCAAAATCACTTCGCAATCGTCAGTATGGAGGCATGATTGAGGGGCAGGCGTTGGATTTCGCTGCTATCGCTGAATGCGCTTCAGTAAACTCCGCTCCAAACACTTCAACTGGAATCAGTACGCGCTCCTGTTCGTATGCTGCAGCCGCTGTATCGGACCAGGCATCGTAAGGAAATTCGGTAGGCTTGTGCTTGCGATACCAGATCTCTACTCCGGCCGGCTTCCAGACTATCACCACCGGCAGTGGCTGCCCTTCATCATACCTGCTTCGAAAGTTGGTCAGGACCGACTTCTGCATCTTCACGGCAAGACCGCCTGGATAAACTTTCACTTCGTGGTTTTGCATATGGTCAACCACTTCCGGAGTACCGTGGTGAACGGCTACAAGCACGTCTTCACCCTGCTTACACCATGGTAGGTTTTTCAAATACTCAATCAGCGATGCCGGGGATACTGCTGTGCCTTCAGTTTCTGACATGGTTCTGCACTCATTTACACTTGACGACTCGAATCGAACTGTGAAGAGTTTACCGTCCCGCCGTCTCGAATTCCTTAAATACAGGCCCCGTGGGCGAAACGGTTAACGGTTTTCATCCATACATATGTTCCGTGAACCGAGGACGAGACTGGTAAAGGAAAGTGAATCGCGCCATACGAAAGCCTCTCTCTGCAAAGCAAATGTGGACAGTCCGGAGATCGCAAAATTGTCTGTTCATCAGGCGGACGAGTTACCGATAGATTTCGCCGGTTCGGCCGAGCCCACCGACCGAAAACCGAGTGTCCAAGCCCTTTTCTGAGAATCAGATGGTTTCCTCTCGAGCAAAACTGGGTCTGATAAAGACAACCGGGAAGCATTTTGCGTTTATAAGGTTTATATTCGGGCCCTCGTGGAACATCTAATGTTGATCCAGAGTGGTGTTTGACAGCATTCTCGACCACTTTTCGACAGCGGGGGTTGCCTTTTCGCAAGGGAAAAGAGGACAAGGAATTGATTGCAAGGGACTACCCTCTTGGCAATAAACCAGCGATGAGCCTTACCGGCTAGAAAGACCGGTGTCGACGTGAGAAAAGTATTGGAGTCGGAAAAGCGCAAATGGAAAAAAACGAAGCAGCCTCTGTCCCAACGGCATTTCTTGTCGATCTCGTATCGAACAGGAAAATTCCGATAACGACACCGAGATGCCGAGTCGGTCGGGACGACCTCAACGACATCGTGATAAGCGGCGATCAGTCCATCTCACGATTCCATTTCATCATCACCTACGAAAACGGGCAGTATCAAGTTCAAGACGCAAAAAGCCGTCACGGCACATTCCTCAACGGCAACCAGATAGGCGGACCGGAACCTATCAACGATGGTGACGTGCTCAAGATCGGCGTATCTCTCTTCTGGTTCGTCATCGAGTCACAGGCGGGAGTAGAGAAAGATGATGGACTACCGCCGGTCGATGTAGAGAAGAAATCAAAAGAAGAAAGCTCGCTCATCAAGGTCGGTAGCGGTGATGCTGCTTACGGCGGCTCACAGGAACTGTCCGCCACGCAGGAGATCAGTATAGTTTCGCCGGAAGCCTTGCAGGCAGCCGGACTGCTCTACAAAGAAGAAGAGGAGCTAGCCGAAGCAGCAAAAGAGAAAGCGGAGAAAGAAGAGGCCAAGAAGGAAGCCGAAAAGGCTGAAGCTGAAAAAGCTGAAGCTGAAAAGACCGAGGCTGAAAAGACCGAGGCTGAAAAGGCTAAGGCTGAAAAGGCTAAGGCGAAGATTCAGGCCGACAAGGAAGCTGAAAAAGAGCCCGAGATAGAAGCTCCCAAAGCCGATTCGGACGACAAAAAGCAAGAAGAGGAATCAGAATCAGCCCAGTCTGATGATGACAAGGCGAAACCTGCCAAGGAAGCGGAAGAGCCGCAAGCGGAGGCGGAACAACCTGAGGCAGAAGCGGAACCTGCCAAGGAAGCGGAAGAGACGCAAGCGAAGGTGGAACAACCTGAGGCAGAAGCGAAACCTGACGACAACGACGAAGACAACGAAAAGGACGAGCTCAAGGCTGCCGAAGAGTCCAAACCGGAAAGCAAGGCGGAGGAAGAGATTAAGTCCGAAGAGCCGGCTGAGCCATCCAAAGACGAGAAGGAGAGCGAAGAGGAGGAAAGTTCTTTCAAACCTGAAGACACCGAAGCACGCAATGCCTCGAAATCAGGTCTGTTGCATACAGAAGAGATTCAGAACGCCGTCAAAGACCTGCTTGAGCCGCTCACCAGCGAAATCGAAGCTTCGCGCGAAATGATTCGAGATGCGCTGAAAAAGAGCGAACCGAAAGATGAAGAGGATAGCTTCGACAGCTACAAAGACGGGAAATCCGAACCTGAGAAAGCTTCCGAAGATTCCAGCGAAGCCGAGCCACAAGCACCCGATAAGGATGAAGAGGAAGACTCTGACGAGTCGACGGAATCCAAGTTCGAGCCTCCTAAGGAGATTAAGGACGAGGAGACCACAAAGAAAGATGAAAAATCACCAGAAGCAGAGACATTAGAGAAAATTGCTGAAATAATTGATGATTCATCACCGAAAACGGATTTGGCTGAAAAGGGTGACGAGAAGCCCGCGATATCTGCGGACAAAATCGAAACCACAAGACCATCCGATTATGATAAAGCGACCAATGGGTTAGATGAGGACATGACAACAGTGAGCCAGATGGGTCCAGCAACAGTACCAGATTGGTGCAAACGATACTTCTCCGATGAGCTCAAGCATCTCAACAAAGAGCTTGATACGCTCAACGAACAGATCAAACAAACGCAGGATATGATTAAGAAGATCGAGGGACAGGCAGCGCTGACAAAGGGTCTGCGCAATACCCTGTTGACCGCCGACGGCGACGATCTCATTGATGCGTGTAAGCGAGTGTTGGGATTGGCCGGGTGGAAAGTCACTCAATCAGACGAGGACAAACATGAGTTTCTCCTTGAGCATGATGATGAGAAGGTGGCTATTGCCAGAGTTATCTCTATAAAAGGCACGGCCGAGCGCAGTCATCTCGGTCAACTTTCGATCTCGCAGACTCGCTATTGGTGCGAAAAGGGTGTCGAACCCAAGGGCGTACTCATCGTAGGGCGTCAGAGCGATAAAGCTCCTAAAGAGCGCGGTGCGGACGCCAACGAGGAAGTGACGGAATACGCCAGTTCCAAGAATGTCTGCCTGCTCAGTACATTGCAGCTGCTTGCGATCTATCGAGACGTTGCGCTCAAAGATGGTAAATCGCACGAACTCCGCTCATCCATTCATGACAGCAAGGGCTGGTTGAAGGGTCTTGATCTGGAGCCTGGCGACGACACGATGGACGATGAAGATAAAGAGTCGACGAAGGGCAAATCTCTGAGTTCGCTTCTATCGGCATAACTCCCCGACAGCTCAAGCTTTTAACTGAATACAAAAGACCGTCGAGTCCTAGCGATTACGCTGTTGATTCTTCTTAGTTCGGTTGCCGGACCGCTTCGACTGTTTCGCAGACTTGAAGTATTTTGACTTGGTCGTCTGCACGGAACGCTTCGACATGGTATTGGTCCAATAGTCACAAAAGCCCCAGGTGACGATAATAGCAAATAGCGTAAATAGAACAACCTTTATGCGATGTCGAACCAGAGCTTGCTTAATCAACTTCCTGGTATTCCCGCGGTTTTTCGCTGCCTGTGCACCCGATGCCGGAGCGACACCGAAAAGCTCATGAGCGTGACGACTGCTTTTCTCTGCTCTGGGCGTGATTGGCACCCAGTGGTCTTCCTCATCGCACACGGCACCGCCATCAATACCGAAGCTGGCCTGGCTCACCGTAACACCTTTGACAACAGAAACATTTTCCATATCCGCCGATAGTATCACTGGCGGTGTCGAGCCGGATTCCTCCGGTCCTAACGCAAAAACCATGTCGCGAAGGGCAGCCTGATCGAGAAGCTCGGATGGAGACTCCGGCAGACCGGGGTAGAGAAAAAGAATATAGTTCAGGTTCAAATACAATGACATATCAGGTAGCTTGTAGTCTTCAGCGTGAATAGACAGATACTTGAAGTTGCCGTCGGCCATCGCAACCAACTTTCTCAGCGCTTCATAGCCCTGTGTCGATTGGTCTTGAATTCGGGCACCCAGGATTTGCCTTCCATCTCGAATCACTACGTTGCCGGTAAAGTCGGGATTGTTGCTTTCCAGACGCAAAATTGAATCGCCCGGACAACCCAGTTCGATTATTCTCTCCAGGACGTTGTTGATTCTCAGATCGAAAGAAAGCCGTCCTTCAAACACGCAATTGAGCTTGCTCTCCTCGTTTCCCAGATCAAACCAGTCGGTAAGCAGCTCCAGCGAGGCGGGTTGGGATGAAACGATGCCCGATCGAAGTAACGGATCCTTACCCGCTCTGATCAGTTCTAGATCTGTACGCAGATCAAAGACGTTTTGATATCGGTCTACCGGACGCTTCTCCAGACACTTCGAAATAACGCGCTCAAGAGCCATTGAGCAGCTTTCTCCGCACAACTTGAGCAGATTGGGCGGCTGATTGTTGATATGCTGCAAAATCACCTTGACCGGACTGGGCTCAATGAAGGGCGGGCGGCCAGCGATGGCGTGAAACATGACGCATCCCAATGAGTAAATATCGGATCTGAAATCGACCTCCTCACCCTGCGCCTGTTCCGGACTGACATAGATGGGGCTGCCCAGAAAATCACCCGTGCGCGTGAGAAGCTGCGTACGCTCGTCAAGCTGTGGCACGATCAACTTCGCGATTCCGAAATCGACCAGTTTGACCCATACGGCGGTGGCACCGGCATTGGTGAGCAGTATGTTGCTGGGCTTCATATCCCGATGGATAACTCCTCGAGAGTGGGCGTGCGCAAGCGCACTACATACCTGATTGAACGCTTCAAAAAACACTTCAGTCGACAGCGGCTGGCGTGCGAGAATGCTGCCCAGGTCCTCTCCATCCACATAGTCCATGATCAGGTAAGGAATTCCTTCTGGAGAAATGTCAGAGGCGTAAGTAGTAACAATGTTGGCGTGATTCAACTCGCGCACTGCCAGTGCTTCTTGCTCGAAGCGTCTTTGACTAGCCTTTTCACGAGCCAATTCCCTGCGAATGACCTTCAATGAGAAGTATTGATCGAGAACCAGATCTTTCACTTTGTAGACGCAGGCCATGCCGCCTTCGCCGATCAGGTCGACAATTTCATACCTTTCACCAAACTGCCTCGGCAAGCCTTCCTGAGGCAGCCTCTTCGAACGAGACTTTTCCGAGATCTCAGGTGCCTTGAAATCTATCTTCGTTTTCTCATCGGTAACATCAAGATCGTCATTAAAAACTGCATCCTGAGAACTGCCTGGTTGAGAGGGTAGCGGCGCTGCGGCTGAAAACCGCGCCGCCGCTTCATTGGCGCGTTTCAATGCGAGCTCGACGCCTGGCTTTCCGGAAAAACACACCCATTTTTCACCATCGCCCGGCTCTGCCCTTAACACGGTCGCCGGAGAGGCTAACGACTGCTCGACTGGCCCGGTAGCTGAATGCACCTCGCTTGTTGAGGGCTTGGAAGAGCTCGATTTGCAAGCGCATTTGCTTGCTTTGAAAATCCAGGCGGTAATCGAACCGGATATAGTTGCAGCACGCTGTTTGCCGCACTCCTGGCAAATTTCCGCCTGCGAACTTTTCTTGGAGGTAGCCATGACCTGCCTGACGATGGACTCATTACATAATACCCGCGCTGCAATCCAGATCAAACAGGGCTGCAACAGCGCTGTTCGAAATCGATCCGCAACCCACACCTTTCCGCCGTTCTCGATATCGCCCCTGGTGTCAGACGGGTAAACCGATATCGGTTTACCCTTGTGCGAAAAACTGCTCCCTCAGACAATTATGCAACTTACAACCGGCTTTCCGAAAGTGGCTTGAAAGAATAATCTGACGCGTTTGTTTACACTTCTCACCAGCTTTTTTGTAAGTTCCATGTTAAAACGAAATCTAGCACGTTTGCAAAGGCGGGCGGCGCAATTTCCGCATCGCCAGGTTCTCTCCAAGGTTCGACGACAGAACCATGTGCGCCACAATCAAAGCTACTGGGACTCGTACGGCGGCGAGCCCTGGTGTTTTATTGCACACTATTTCGAATACCTGATGGCATCAAGATGGCAGATTGTTGTGACTATGGCAGTATTCTTAGAATAATGCATTAGGCGGGCTGAGCCATCCAGGAACTCAATACATGGTGGATCGCGACGGTAGGATCTACCAGACGGCAGATCCGAAGTACGTCACAATTCATGTCAACGAAAGCCGCACCCGCAATGGAGTCACCAACGACAACCGCATCGGAATAGAGATTGTCCGAACCGGTGCCCAACAATACACCAGAGCGCAGCGAACCTCGCTGGTCAGGCTTGTCGACTACATCAAGAAAAGATTTCAAATTTGCAAAAATCTATGGACATGGTCAGATTCAACCAAGCAACAGGACTGATCCAGTTGCATTCAACTGGTCGCTGTTTGGAAAAAATCTCGCTTTGTTAGAAAACTCCACACGGACGCAGACCGCGTTCAACGCCCTACATAGCTCTCCAAAGGGTTAACTTTTCTCACCTGATCTGACAGCCAAAGTAGCATTTGCCATCTCAGCTTTTGCTACTTTTGTCTTTTCTCGCTTATGGGTATGTTCCTAACTGCCTGTACAAATAGGAATATCTTGGTTGCCCAAAACAAAGACTGACTTGCAAAAATCGATCATGTTGACGGCTGTTATCATAACCGTTCTTCTCTCGTTCGAGTCGGTGGCAAAGAAAGGTGTATGCATGACCAAATCAGCGATCGCAGTTGGCGAGAAGGCTGCTGCCGTGTCCTACGGGGCTTGCATTCAGAAAGCATCGATAATTGTTAGAGGTGAATACAAAACAGACGGAACGGTGCGGGTTAAGGAAGTTCTCCAGGGCGGAGCAGATTTGACAGGCAAGACTCTCAGGCTCTCTCAACAGTTAACGATGGGCTGCAGAGCCCAGCCAGTGCCGAACATCAGCGACGTCATACTCATGCTCGATCGGTCGAAAAACGCTGAGTATCATCCTGTTGAAATTTACGATACCCCGGATCAGTTCGCATTCTTGCGCATCTTGATTCCGATCTACAAGATGTCATCGGAACAGTCCAGGCTGAAAGCCCTGACGGAGCTGTTTTTGGCTCCGCCCGCCGGCGTGTCCTTCGAGAGTGATCCGAAAGCGACATTCAAGAAGGAGTTCCTTTGGGCTATCTCCGAAATGAGAGAGCCTGCCAACTTCAACATCGTCAAGCAGCTCTATCTCAACGATCATATATCCAATGCAGATAAACTGTCCCTTCAGCAATGGATAGGGTTGACACGAGATGCCAGAGCAGCATCTATTCTCACCGAAGCGCTGAAGTCGAAGGACCTGGCGCTTGTCAACGACGCTGCCTCTCAATTGCTTTACTACTACTCAGGCGGAAAGACGGAGCAGGTCCTGGTACACGCACTGCCTGGCTTGCCATCAAAGACAAGGGAATTCGTAGCAGCGAATCTGGCCGAACGAGGAGTTAAGACACCAGATGTAGTGCGCTTTCGTCCGGTCAAGACTCCGTACCAAAAAGCGGAAGAGCTCAACAAGCGCGGCAAGAGGAAAGAGGCAATCGCCGCTTACCTTGCTATTCTAGACTCACAAGAGAGCAATGAATACATTATTAGGGATTGTGCTCTTAAGGCGCTTGAACCAGGCGACGCAGCAACTCGAGCACGAATATTGAAATCGAGAGTGCAGTGGTTCAACCGTGATGCAGCCAAAGGAGATTATCTCCAAACCACAGACACCGCAACGATCCTGAAGTCATTGCACGATCCAAAATGTCTTGATGGACTGCAGGCGATCTTGCCGAGGCGCGAATTCGTTTTCGCCAAAGCAAACAGGATTGCCACCATGGCTATCAGGGAGCTCGGACTCGATGCCAGGAAAAAAGCATCAGAAGCATTGCTTGGCGAGTTATACTCGGCCAAACAGTTGAACGCCGAACAACAGTTATGCTTCTTGCTGGAAACCGCTTGGATAGCCCGGCCACAGGATCTAAAGGCACTGACGGACTATCTTCACGACAAGCCGGAATGGACGTCGAGCTGGTCCAGGATGGAGCCAATCATCAATGGTTTATCAGGAAAAGACGAAGGTCGGTTCTTAGTAGCTTTGTTGAAAGACGAGCGCGGCCGATTTTCGCCTGCAGTAAGCGATTGGATTGTGTTTAGACTCGGAGAGTTAAGAGATGCGAGAGCTGTAAATGTTCTCTTTGATCTGTTTCAAGAGCCTTACTCCAGCCAAGTTGCCACCGTATCCGATGCCTTACAATCAATCGGTGGTGACGAGCTAGTGAAACGATTGCAAGCGCTCGCACTGAACCCAAGGTCGCCATCTCAGGGCAACGCAATCGAGCTGCTTGCCAAAATAGAGGAAGAAAAGGCTCTGCCCATAATAACTAGAGCGATCAACAATGGCAGTCTAGACACAAAAGTCAAAGCGCTCAACGCAATTGGCCGGTTCGGAAATTGCTCTGACCGAGATTTACTTGCACAGACCTTCAACTACTGGACTAACGATCGTGCTCTCCATTACTGGCACCTCCAGGCGATAAGCAGCATCGAGCAACGCTGTCAGTGCAAGTCGGCAGAACAAAAATGACATCATCCCTGACCGGACAGTCCTGCATGAATCTGCTGAAATGTACAGGACAGACAGTCTGTCTCTGGACATCGACTGACGATATGAATCTCTTTGCGAAAGCGTCCATCGATAAAATGCGAATAACCGCCAACAACACATCTTGCGGTCAGCTGTTTGGCCAGGTTGCCTTCGGTAGTTCCGCCTGACCTGCGGGGCGTTACTATAAGAATTGTTGGTTCTCTTAGAAAGCTATCTTTCAACTCTGCCACTTTTTTGCTCCTGATCGCTTGTGAATTCGGTTGAGAGAAAGCGAGGTTGCCACCGTCCGATCCCATAGACCAACCGATCGCACAACAGTTCCATTTATTTGGAAACTGCCCAATGGTTTTTACAGATTCTTAAAATGCGCAGTATCAACGCAATGCTTTCGCGAAGCCTCTACAAACCCAGCGCCCGCGTCGCTTTGACATGGAATGTCTTGGAGCACGTGCCTATGAAATCTCCGCTCGTAACTCCAAGCGCGACCAACGCTTTCCTGTGATCGGCAACAAATGCAAAACAGGCGGTGTAGAAAATCAGACACCAGATATAGTGCACGATGTGTTTTACCAGCCAGGGATAGCCCGCAAGCTTCTCTGACAGGAATTCGGTGTGAAACTTCAGATGCATAATCTCATCGAGGACAATCAACGAGAAAACTTCTTCAAGAGGCTTGTAATCA
>CAZISK010000057.1:0-16550 GCA_964541355.1 uncultured Candidatus Obscuribacterales bacterium | reverse complement strand
GTTTCAATAGATCGCGAAGTTGAAGACCTTTGGATCGGAACTCCAGGCGCGACCACCGAGAGTCAACAGATATCGTACAGAATGCACTCCAAGCCTAGCCACAGCGTTGAGGAGCCGGTTTCGAATCTTCGCCTTGAACGTTGGACATACCAAGGATTCCTCAACGTTACGTGACACCCTTGCGTCATAGCGCTCGTGTCGTTCAACCTATCTCGGTATCGCGGACCAGAATTCGTCGGTCGCACCTGCATCCCGAGCTGATGTGAGGCTTCAAGGCGCATTTTGTGACACTAATGTTCAGGCATGTTTTTGTGATTTGTCAGTTATCTGCGGGCCGTACATTAAGGATGACGGTGACGAGAGGTGACGAAATGGGAAAACCTATTGAATCAACAGTTGCGAGTGTTAATGGGACCTCCGGCACCACCTTTGATATCGATACTCTATTCCGAGAATTTATGAACTTTCCGCGTCAGAGCGGCAAGAACACTGCAGAGTTAGTAGATCTTTACTTGGTGGAGAATGGAAGCTCTTCGAGCGTTTCGTCCGGACCGGATTGTCCGACAACGAAACCCTCGAATGAGCTTCCGGGGGAGATCATCGATTTCGGAACAGGCTCGGATTTCGACACGGCTGAAGAAAATGCTCCGCGTCGCCACCTCCCAGAAAATGAGTCGATCAAACTCTTTAGAGAGTTGCTTCAAAACGGCTCAGATAAAAAGCTTGCTAAAGAGATTCAAGATTTACTCCGAAATGGTTCAGATCAGGATCTTGCTAAACAGATCCAAGAGTTGCTTCGGAAAAACCCAGATAGTGAGCTTGTTAAAGAGATTGAAGAATTACTAGGAAGGAATTCGGATAGGGAGCTTGCCAGACAGGTTCAAGAGTTACTTCGAAAAAATCCGGATAGGGAGCTTGCTAAGGAGATTCAGGAGCTGCTTCGAAAAAATTCAGACAGAGAGTTTACTATACAGATTCAAGATTTGCTTCGAAAAAATCCAGATAACGACCTTGCGAAAGAGATTGGCAAATTGCTTCAAAAGCGTTCAGAAAAGGAGAGCGATAAACAGATTCAAGACCTATTTCGAAACGACAGAGATGATACGCCCGCGACTGAGACGCCAGGTCCAGCTGGGAAGCTCGGGATATCCAGACCGATTGAGCGATACAGGAAGAGGGAAAGCGATAGACCATCGGAACAAGAAAAACCGAGCGAAAAAAGCAGACAAAACGAGCGTGAGTTGATCAAGCCGTTTGACAGACTCCCCTTGCCGAAGCTCGAAGAGAGTTTTGAGTTATTAAATCGCATTTTTACTGAGCGAATTCGGCGGCTGGAGGAGGTTCCTCTGCGAAGAGTTTTTGCGTTGGATGAGGACATCTCACAACCGCAAATGCGTAAAGAGCTGGATACGGAAATCCAGAGAGGGCGAAGCAACAAAGAGCTACTGAAAGTTCTTCATCAGTATCAGAAATTCCTAGAGATATCTGATCGTACTGATGATGCAAAAAAAGTCATGGAGCGCAGCAACGAGCTTGAAACTCGAATGAATAAACCCTGGGAGAGTTTGGACAAAGACGTGATGGATCGAATTGACGGAGCGGTTACGGGAAAAATGCCTCTTCTCGAAAAAAAAGATTTCGAGGTTGCATCCAGAATATACAAAAACATTGAAGATCTGTTCGACAAGAATGGAGAAAAAGACAGTCCTCTATTGGTTGGATATTTGAGATGGCACCGTTTCTTTGCCGAGCAATTGAAAGACACGGCGCTTACCGAACAGCTCACCGAAAGAATCGAAAGTATTATTCAGGTCAATCGAGCTCGGCAGTACGCAAGATGAAAATGACCGATTGAGTTCATCGCTTATTCGATGGTATCTGGTGACTTCTGGTTCGACATGAAGAAATCGCGATTCCAGTGGTCTAGCTTTGTCGGTTTAATTGATCTCCCATTTTTGTCAACAATCGAGTCCTTTGGTGACTTTGCCAGGATATCGCGAAAGACGAGCATGGCGTTGAAGTCTCCACCAGCAGCGACAAAACCGCGGGCGACGTCGTCCAGGCGATTAGGAATGCTGTCTCGGCTCAGTTGTCTAAATAGGGCTGCTGGGTCCTGATTGGCAAGTTTTGCCAGGTACTCGATCAAGGCCTTTGGTTCCAAATCGTGTTCGGCAACCGACATAGCCATCGCGTCCAAGATGACTGGTGGTGTTAGAGCTTTGAGAGAGCCGAGCCAAGGCATGTCGGTAAGTCGCGTTTCTAATTGCAACTGCTCGAGTTTCGCAACATCGAGCCAACCCTTCAGGTGTCCAAATTCCAAATGGTCGGGATGGAGGTTGTCGCGAAACTCGCGAGGCGAAAGCATTTTCAAGATGCGAATTCGATCGTCTAACAGCTTGGGATCATCGGCATATTTTTTCAACGCTTCGGGATCTTGCGTTTGTTTTGCGCCTTGAAAATTATAAACTGAGTCAGTCGTCAGAACTTCAAGGGCACTGTCTATGTAACGGTTCTGACCATTGGTGAACTGTATCTTCGCCCGTCCTTCTATTACCTGTTTTATGCACTCCTTGTAGTGCTCTGGACTCTGATACATAACAGATTTGAGCCGCTTTCCCGCTGCCTCTCGATCAGGCCATTTGTCTGCCTTCAAATCATCAAGAGCTTTGGTGATCTCGTCTTTTACATTTTTGACGTTGGCGTCAGCTGGCTTCGGAGTATCAGTTTTATCGGACGAGATGAAAGCATCGAACTTTGGAAAATCGCTTGGAATTGTCAAATCCGACGCCTGGACTTTCACGTCTTGCCAGTCTTTATGCGTCATCCCAAAGGACCCGTCGGAGTCCTTGAAAAATATTTCGTTAGACGAATCTCGTCCACTACTGTTTTCAAACATGGTAGCTATCCCCAATCTCCCAACCGCGCCTACTGTAACCATGTTCTGTTACGAATTCGCAAAGGGAGGATGGAGACGATCTATTGCCCTGTATAGATACGATTAAACCCACCCTGACTGTTCCTCAACAGCGTGCCGATGGGTCTTTGCGCTACAGCAGAACGCAACGCCGTCGAATTGACACCATACGAATTGTACGGAGAATACTGGTAGTTCGCGCAACTGTTGATACCGGCTTGATTGTAGCCCGTGCTGAATCGATTCATCGGATATCCGACGTTTCCACCTTGAATTTGATTAGCTTGCATTGGCCATTGTGCATTGCCACCAGCCTGTTGAGACTGCCAGGAGCCCTGCTGACCAGCCGGCATTCGTTGGTACGCCGGCATTTGTCCCGACATCTGCTGCTGTCCGGCATAACCGGAACCGCCACTATTTATCGGCATGTTCGATGGCGGCATGCGATTCTGTAATCGCTGCTTCCAATACTCCTCACCTTCGGCCTGTCCTTGCCGAAAATGACTGCCCCAAAGACCATTGGATCGTCCATATCCACCGCCACCAAATCTGGAATTACCTTCACCGCCACTATTGTTCCAGCCGTCGTCTTTAGAAGGCGGTGCATAGATATCCAATCCATTTCGGGCTCGAGCTTCGGTAGCGCGATAGCCATTGTGCGTATCTTCGTCCGGAGTGCCGTAATGATATCTGAGCATGCTTGCTTCATAGCCGTTAGGTTTATTGGGATTGTCGTCTCTCCAATTCGCCAAAGCACTTCCACCATTGAAAAGGAATGTCAAAATCACCAGACAATTCAACACCTTCATGGAGTACACCTCCTTTCGCTGATATCTTGATTTATCCCGAAAAAGGGCTCGACAAAACCAGCTAAAAACGCTCGACATAGGTGTCAAGGAACTGCTGCGCCTGCTTCCACATCCACACGGCTGTGTCTGAACACTGTTTCGGGTTCGTTTCGGCAAGTTGAATTAGAGACGGAGTAACGCACTGCATGGCAAAAACAAATCCCAAACTCGAGATAGACTCCAACATTGCAGCTTTGAATACATCAAGATCTTCAATACCATCGAAGTGAAAATCGTCGCGCAGCGGGTGTTGATAATTGGGATGGCCAAACTCCAGGCTTAGTTTTCCCCTGAGCTCCGGCACATAGAACGCATCGTAATCCACCAGTTTCAAGCCATCCGGATTGACGAGAAAATTTCCGTGTTGTAGGTCACCATGTGCGATACCAGCCCGTTCGAGTGCCATGCTCAACTCATAGAAGTCGTTGGCTAATGATTCGAGCTTCTCTCTGTCACTCAAATTGGCTTGGATGTAAGCCTCCAGCGTCGGACCGTCTATCCATGGCATCTTCACAATGGGATACCAACGACCTCCAACTTTGATGCCCTGTTCAATGTAGTGGAACTCGACAGTACAGTCGAGCCCGTCGAACAACACAAAATCGCTTACGTGCTGATAGCGTTCTGCCTGATCTTTTCTGAAAGTCAAGAAACAGCGAATTGCCCATGCCCCTTTGGGTGTAACAATTCGGTATACACTTGCAAAAGACCCGCTTGCAGCTTTAGGTAGACCGATAGCATTAAGATCAACTTTGCCCGCACAAAGATCTGCGTCGGCAAAACAAAGCTTCGGATTCTGAATTGCTTCGTTGTAGTCTTGCGGCGTGGGCCAGGCGCTATTATGCATTACGGATTACATGCTTGGTCAAATCACGAGACTATTCTATCGAACGAAGCAATGTGCAGATTGATTAAGCCACATCAGCCTTCGTGTGCTTGGAGAGATTACCCCAAATCGATTCAAGCATTGCCATGCGCTCTCGAACAGCGGAAAGCTCCTCTTCATCAGGAGTGCAATATGCTCGCCAATACAGGTCCCACCACTCTGTGTAGGCGAGTCTGCGCCCATGCTTCGTCTCTTCACGCAAGCGCTCATGACCAAAAACCACGTTGGCGGGCAACATACACGCGCCACCTGCACATTCGATATGCAAGTCAGCAAAGTGCTCTTTCCTGAGGTTCGCACCGTGAAGATCCCGGACCTTGGATAATTTAATCAGCGTCATCTCGTGAAGATCGATCACTGGAATGTGAAAGCGATCGTCGGCCCGTCGCGAGCCTTCAGGATTGATCCTCAATGACCCAGACTCGGAAATCGGGTCACCAATCGACAGCATCGCGCCGGACTCATCGAAGACGACCAGCTCATTGGAGTAACCGGTGAGCAGCTTATCGAACAGAGCCTGTCTTATCCGATACCAGAGGCGATCCGTCAACTTGAAGGCGCCTTTGCTGGATACGTTAAGCGCATGTTGAACCGTCTTCAACGCCTCAACAATCGCGTGTAGGTCAGCTGAACTTTCAAGCTTGATTGTCGTGCAATAGACTTCGTATGCACGATCGAGCGACATTCTCTCTCTACGATCTTGTGTTTTCACGTAGGTCTAGCCCCCCGGGACCCCTGCCAGCCACAGGTTATATACCCGGGCAGTCGATAAAATATTGCTAGAGCATTGAAGACACCAACAATTCGGTTTCAAACGGCTTCGTTGAACATCGAAGTCTGCTTTCGAGTTTAGACAAAACATTGAGAAACTCCTCCACAAGCCACGCCTGTCTAGTTTTCGAATTGCTGGCATATTACGGACTTGTGACCGAAAACACAGACAAATGTGCAATTTGCGAATTTTTGAGTAGAATAGACCAATGTTAAGGATTAGGACCTTCTGAGGTGAATTGCAATGTTCAAGTCCAGACCAGCCCTGACGGCGTATCGAATCTCGACGGTGAGAAAGGGCGCAATTGCTCTAACAACCCTCATGCTTGCTACATCATTCGCCGTACCATCCGCGATTGCCAAGGGAGCAGCATCGAGCAAAGACAAGGCCGCAGCAGTCGAAAGTAGCTCCTGGACCGACTATAAGAAAGACCTGGAGACCGAGGTCATCGGTAAATGGTTTCCTCCGACGGGACAAGAGGTGTACAAGTCCGTTGTCGTAGAGTTTCGCGTACGCAATGATGGGAAGCTGTCGAAGACGGATTTTGTCAAAGCCACCGGTATTCCTGATGTCGACAAATCAGCCATGCAAGCTGTTATCACTGCAGCACCTTTCAAATCGTTCCCGGCCGACGCCAACAAGAGAGACTTTGCCAAATTCGAGATCACCTTTGATAAAGCCAAGCTCGACAGAAAGCAATCCGTGATGAGAGAGCTATAGACTGAGACAACAATCCGCACATTGGCTTCGTGACGCATCGGGCTCGCGATCGCTATTCGTCCTATCGTGTCTTGAATTAACCAATGGTACTTCCCTCGAGAAGCTTCGAGAGTCGCTTGAATAAAGTCACGGTTTCACTTTAGAGTCACGCATTCACTTTCGCAACTCATTTTTTCTCGGTCGAATGATCACAACGGTGCTGTTGTGAGGTCCTACTGGCTCGATGGTAAATCCAGAATACTTTTCCCTCATCGAATCATCGAAATGAATTACGAAAGCTCGATCGATGTTGTAAACCCACTTTGGCACCACTTCATCGACATACGCAATAGAGCGAGAGTCGGCATTGGTTCTGCGCCCCAAAGCAAGGATGTATGGAAAGTACCATTTGAAGCTGTGAAGATCGGCAAGAACAG
This sequence comes from uncultured Candidatus Obscuribacterales bacterium, assembly GCA_964541355.1. Taxonomy (GTDB): domain Bacteria; phylum Cyanobacteriota; class Vampirovibrionia; order Obscuribacterales; family Obscuribacteraceae; genus JADYXR01. Next base: position 9,994 of record CAZISK010000057.1, on the reverse strand, counting down.
GCGCCTTCGGATCGCAATTCAAAAAGTCAGCCATCTCCGTCATGGAACAAGCAAACCCTTCCCTGGTGTGATTGACATAGAGACGCTCGTTGGCGACCATCTCACAGACAAAAAGAAATCCAGCCAGTGCCAATGCAATCACTTGCTGCGCCTTCTTGCCTTTCAAAAGATCATTGAGCATAAAGGCAACCGGCAGAATTGCGATCAGCGGCACGGGCAGTAGATAACGGACAACTAGCGTGCGCTTACCGCCGAGCAACAGGTCCGGAATAACTGAAACCATAGCAAATGCCAAGTAGATTGAGGAGAGGAACCCAACCTGCCATTTAGCCTTCCGAAGCATGAGAACAAGAGCTACGCACTCGACGATGAAAATAGCTCTGTGAAACCAGCGAACACCCAAAAAGACTCCCACATCCCATGTCCGAAACGTAAACTCCGGCTGATAGGTCCAACTGTAAATGGGGGTGTAGAGAATAGATCTGACAAGTACATACTGGGAGATTCTTGTCTCTGTCCATCTGACTGACCCCCAGGCCTCGCTCCAGAGAAAGAGCAAATTGAGAATCAGAGGAGAGACAATGACCATAGCAAGAGCTACGGTAGTAAGATGAATCAACCAATTGTTGGCACACGATCTAGTGAATCGCCCACGAGTTGCTGATCGAATCATCAACGCCCCTGATGAAAATGCCACTTGAGCCGCCAATACCAACAGCATGATCAATGATGAATTGATACTAAATACGGTGATAGCAAGATACGTTGCCCAATTGAAAATTCCTCGTGCTCTCCAGGCTCTGATAAAGGCTGCACAGGAAAGACAAAAAACAAAAGTAAGAAGCGAATACTCTCTCAGCTCCTGAGAGTAGCAAATATGAAGCGGAGAGAGACTGAGGATTGCCGCTGCGATGAGAGCGGTTCGCTCCGACCGGAAAAGCTCAAGCGTCAACCAATAGAATGCGGGAATCGCAAGAACACCAAACAGTACCGGAAGGAGCCTCAACTCATACAGCTCGTCACCAAACGCCTTCGCCCAGAGAAAAAGACACTTATAGAAGACCGGCGAATGATGGGGTTCGTCGGCTACCACCTCGTCCACGCAACTTAGCGAATCTCCACTCTTTTGATACTTCTGAATCAATTGCTGCCAGTTCAATGGACCTTTCAAACTGGCTTCGGTCTCGCTACGTCTGGAATCATGCAAGTGCTGTCCAGAGATATGCAGCAGCGTGAGGGACTCATCGTACCAGAGTACGACCTGGTCCAGTCCGCGAATGCGGGCCGCCACCCCTGCGAGCATAATCAATGCCAGGACTGTGGAGACAAGAATTTTATTTCGGATTCGCACTGTTAGAAACCAGAAGGAATTTTGCCGGCTGAATGTGCTCCCAGTATTTTATCCCGACGCTGTTCCTGTTTGACGCAAGATATGATTGATATGTCGCACCGGTCATCTCACTCGTTCAAATACCAATCGCAAATCTTATAGCCCCAGCCCTTCGAATTTTCAATTACGGACGGCCGAGCAGTATCATCTAACTTCTCTCGAATGCGTCCAATACAGGTTCTAAGCGCCTGGTGGCTAACATCGAGTTCCGACTCCCATACGTGATCGATAAGTTTGTCAGCCGAGAAATACGAGCCGGGATGACGCATCAGGAATTCGAATAGCTTGAACTCTCGGGGCACGAGTTGTGTAGATTTTCCAAGGATGGTGACTCGATGCGCGGAGACATCCAGCGTAATCTTTCCCATTGTTTGCTTCGATTCGAAAAGTCCGGTAGAGCGCCGGAGCAAGGCTCGAACCCTGGCACCCAGCTCTCTAGGTTCAAACGGCTTCGCAAGAAAATCATCGGCGCCGGAATCTAAACCTGCTTCCTTATCATCAAGGGTGGACTTCATGGTTAGCATGAGAATTGGCGTCCGCCCTCCGCCCTTACGATACTCAGAGCAAAGCTTGGGACCAGGCATGGTCGGCAACTGCCAATCGATAATTGCTAAGTCAAACCCTCGCTGTTGCAAGTGCATAAGCCCGTCAACCCCATCGTGACAAACCTCGGCTTGATGTCCATTACTATCAAGCCAATCCGCCAATGAGGAAGCTAGAACCGTATCATCTTCTACTACAAGTACTTTCGCCAATCTCGTCAGTCCCGTGTTGAACCGTTTCATTCCACAAATCCAAGCCGGGCTAAACTTTCAGCACCCACCGGGTACAAAAGAGTAATCCCACATCGAACGGTAGCACGAAAGAGGGGTAGGGATTGCGAGTCAGGCATCAAGGGGCGATTCTATTAGGTATTCCACTGGTGTGCCAGGTCGTTTTCGCCCTGATTCTTCTAAGAAATATAGGACTCTTGGAAGAGGCCGGTCGCCGAGAGACAAATGCCAAGGCTGTCATATCCTGCCTGCTGGAGACAAAATCGGTCATGTCTCGCATGATTATCGATCTAGTCGGCAGACGCATGGCAACCGTGTCTGAAGGAGACTCAGTAAGGGACTCCTTTTCAGCGGTCGCCAAAGAGAAATTTACGACCATCGATTCTCTGGTCGCCGATGATCCAATAGCCCAAAAGATTGCCAAAAAGTATCGAGAAGACCTGCTTTATCTGTGCACCGTGGCTGGCGACTTTGGGAGCGTCCCCACCGAAGGTGGGGAGACTAAAGTGATACCGGCGAGGTTCTTGAATGAGACCGAACAGATGGAAGAAGTGCTGATCTACTCCAGGCGTTGCGTTCAAGACGACGAGACATTGATGAAGCGCTATGTTCCAATACTGCAAGAATGGAGCCCCAAAGCTCTTGCCGAGCGCGAAAGCTTGCGACGGAACGTGCTTATTGCAATCGCTGCAGAAATCGCGTTATCGCTTGGTATCGCCGTGCTTATCGGACGACGTCTGGTAACGAGACTCAAGAGCTTGATGAGCAATCTTGACAAGTTTTCGTGTGGTGATCCTGATTTCGAAAGTCTGACTGGAGCCGACGAGCTGACAGAGCTGGACGAACGATTCAGACAGATGACGATTGCAAAAGACAAAGCCGAGCAATTCAAGCGCTCTTTGATGGGCATGGTCGCGCACGATCTGCGCTCGCCCCTAACATCGTCGACTCTGATTATCGACAATGTCCTCAACCGAAACACCGATCTCGACGAGTGGACAGGTACACGCCTGAAGCGTCTTCAAAGCGAACTGGCGAGGTTGGTCCGCCTGGCTAACACGCTTCTCGACATCGAGCGAGCGGAAAGCAACAAGCTCGAACTTTATTACTCTCGGACAACACCTCTGCGTCTTGCTCAACTAACATTCACGGCACTGGAGGGCGCCGCAGAAGTTAAGCAGATCGAGCTTGTTCAGCAGATTGAGACTGAAGAAGAGCTGTTGATCGATGAGGATCGAATCGTTCAAGTGTTAGTAAACCTGGTATCGAATGCAGTGAAATTTAGTCCAATCAATGAAAAGATCACAGTCCGAATAGGCAAATCAGAACATGGCAGGACTGTGCTTTTTGAAGTAATCGACAGAGGTGCAGGCGTACCCCCTGAAGAGCAAGCACTACTTTTCCAAAAATTTGCTCAGACCGGCAGCGATGATGCATTGAAGAAGCAAGGCACCGGCTTTGGGCTATACCTCAGCGACATCATCATCAAAGCCCATAGAGGAGACATAGGCTACAAATATTCGCAGGAAGAAGGCAGCAACTTTTTCTTCTCACTCCCACTTTCTCCAGAGCAGAAACGCTAGAATGAAGATTCGTGTGCCTACCATATTTGCGCTAATACTCTGGGCACCGCCTGCGGTAGCAGCTGAGCCATGGGAGACTGAAAGCAGGCTTGCACATGTATTGGTTGATAATAAGCCGGATGAGGCCCTCAGAAGATATGACGAAGCCATTAGACTGCTTCAAGCCAAGAGTGGCGGCTCAACCTCTACAATCATCATCGATCTGCAGCTCAATAAGGCTGATGCTCTTGCAAACAACCAACGCCTGAAACAGGCCGAGGATCTGTTGAGAGCGGTTGAACCACAGGTAATGGCTTCACATAACCCCTCACTAGAGATCCGATATCAAAGACGTCTGACCAAACTTCGACGAGCACAGCACGACTATTCGGAGAGTTGTCGAATACAAGCGCGGAATCTAGAACTTATTGCGTCCGCATGCGGCCGGGACACCCTCGCCTATGCAGAAGAGCTCCAAAGGTTAATGGAAACTGCCATGGATGGAATGCTCTGGTCCCCATTTATTAAGGCTGCAAACGACATGAAGAGCCTCAACGATTCTTGCTTAAAACCCAAAGATAAACAAAGGACGGGAGAATGGCTAAGATTAGACTTCGAACGCTCTAATGAATTGGCAAATTCTGAAATTCAGAAAGGCAATCTCACCGGAATAGATAGATACTTGACCGAGTTCAGTAAATATTCGACCAGAGCGTATTTTTCGATCATTTTATGGAAGTCGCTCTTCCAAAAAGCCTCCGCACAGGGACAGGACACACTCGCCCAACATTGTGTCAACGAACTCAACAAGCTCAGCGCCGATCGGCGGATCTCCGCCCAACAAGCCGATCAGATCGCCTTGGCATTGCTTATGTCCGTACTTGACGATGTGTACAAGATAGACGTGCGACAATCAACCGAGTCGCGCCTCCAATCAGCTAGCGCTATTCTTGAGCGAGCTCGGAAATCTTCTGAACTCAGCAATGCAATCATATACATCCAATGCAAGTCCCTGTATGCCCTGACGTTGACCAGAAGACATAAGGCACAGGCCGCTGAGCGAGTGCTTGACCAAGTTTCTCCCGGACCTGAACTCCTTCGCAGCTGCGACTCCGTGACCGGCATCGTTCAAGCCCGAATAGCTCTTGGTCAAGAGTTTCACAGGACGGGGGACGACGTATCTGCACACAGACAGTTCGATTCGTTAGACAAATTGATGGATCGGGTGAGCGAATCGAAAGAGAGACAGCGGCAACTGAAGGACCTGCATGAGCAGAAGGCGCTGACATTTCGCTGACGCGAGACATCCGTGACACCTAGATTGACAGGCCCCGCCGCATTAGGATTTATATAGGCCCACTGTTTGAGAACACCTTTCCTGCGCATGGGCGCTCCGTGTGGCTACTGCTACGGGCCTGACCTACACTACCAAGACTTTCCAATTCTTCTCCCAGAACTTCCCAAAACAATGCTGAAAATATGACGAGTCTTCCCACGATCAAAACCAGAGATCAGAAATTCGACATTATTCCCATTTTGTCCTATGTTGTTGTAGAGTTACGGGGAGTTGAGTATCTCGAAAAGTAGAGCCTATCGCATGCAACTGAACATCTCTCAACGCGGTCTTATCCTCGTCGGCACACCGCTGTTAGCCTCGCTCATATTTCTGATAGTGTTCTTGATTCTGCTCAACAGAGCCGAATACGAAAGCTGGCGAGATGCACAGTCCAAGTCTATGTTTGAGAAAGTCAACCGCATCACAGGAGATCTGCTGTCTGCAAGTCAGGCTCTCGGTGCCTACGCTATATTGAAAGAACCGTCCTTCGAAGATCAGTACGGTGAGTTAGTGGCAACCCTTATGAAGGACGTCGACTCCATTCGTGAGCTCGAACTAACCACTCCGACACAGCGCAACAATCTCGCAGAGGTCCGCGACCTTGCAGGTAGAGGGCTTCGCTTTCTGGAGAAAACCAAGACGGCGATCGAGTCAGAAGATAAAGTCATGGTTTTTACCCACGCCGGAACTCTAGCATCCGATTTGAACAAAGTTCTGAAGGAGCTGAGCGCCACCATGCGCAAGGTCAACGAACAAGAGGCCCGGGATGATGCCGAAGATCAGGTACTGGGACGGCAGTCGCGTCAGCTCGGAATATACATGATATACCTTGGATTTGGTGCCACCACACTGGTGGCATTCGGCTTGGCACACTTCTTCATAATGAGCTTCGTCAACAGGTTAGGAATCATGCTCAACAATACTGTGAGACTGGGCGCGGATAAGCCGCTGCTCCCAGTTCAGGGAGGTACCGACGAGATAGCGCAACTGGACTCTGTATTTCATAAGATGTCTGAATCGTTGGCGGAAGCGCGCAGGCGAGAGACTGCCATGATCGTCCAGGCTGTTGATGTAATGTGCTCTTTGACCAAGGATGGGAAATTCGCAGAACTCAATCCTGCAGTAAAGAAGGTCTGGGGATACGATCCCGTCGACTTGGAAAATAAATCCATCAACACCGTGGTGGCAGAAAACGATCTGCAGTCTTTAGAGGAATCCTTGTCACAGGTTAAGCAAGGCAAGCAGGTCGCTTCGTTCGAAGCTCAAATTGTAAAACAAGATGGCACCGCATTAGATACCTTATGGTCTGCCACGTGGTCGGACTCTGAACAACTGGTGTTTTGCGTAGCCAAGGACATTACCGAAAGGAAAGAGCTAGAGCGACTACGGCGCGAATTGCTCGCAATGGTAAGCCACGACATGCGTACACCGCTAACCTCAATTCAGCTCGTGCACGAGTTGATACTGCGTGGAGCCGTCGGTGACGTTTCCGACAAGGCCAGAGAGTATTTGGAACAATCCTCCCGTACAGCCGAAGGGTTGATCGACCTTGTCAACGATCTGCTCAATATGGAAAAGATCGACGCTGGGGAGATGGATATCTCATTCGGACAGGTCGCGGTGTCAACCTTATTCGAACGTACGATTGAGGTCGTAACTCCTTATGCAGAAAAGAATTCAATAAATCTGGCGATTCATCCAAGCCTAGCAAACGTCTCAGCGGATGAAGATCGAATTCAGCAAGTGCTTGTGAATCTGATTACTAACTCTATCAAGTTCTCTCCGAAGGGAAGCACGATCACCCTTTCTTCACGGCAGGTAAATCAATGGGTAGAGCTGAGGGTCAGCGACCAGGGTCGCGGCATTCCAGAAGAGTTCAGAGCACAGATATTCAACCGATTCAGTCAGGTCGAAGCCGCAGATAATCGCAGAAAAGGCGGGCTCGGACTGGGACTGTCGATCTGCAAATCAATCGTCGAAGCACATGGTGGGACAATTGGAGTCGAGAGCGAAGAAGGCAAAGGCAGCACCTTCTGGTTTCGCCTCAAGCCCGCCGACTCGGCTGGCAATGCCCCTGAGAGCGCATAGCCAAAGCTGAAAACTCTGTGGTCATTCAAATACACTCCTCCCCGCTCTAGGGACTCAGCATTCGTTTATATTGGTCTATTTCGTCGTCGAAGCAGAATTCAGCCTGGATTAACTAAAACGTGCTGCATAGCTGAACGACCAGCTGTCGACGCGTTTCATCATCTATGTCTGTTTTGTTGATGTATTCAACCCGATATCCTGCCTCAATTGACTTCTGCCTATCGAATGAGTAACCGATGCCACCAAAGAATCGATTGCGATCGATACCTTGCACCGGACCGTCCGGAATAGTATTCATCGTGACAAAAAGCTCATCGTAATACACTACGCTAAATGGTGAGGTGCCAATCTTTTGAGCCGACTTCAGCATCAGCCGAGCGCGAATTGACTGGCCTTCTTTTCCGCTAAAGTGCCTTTCCTCAACGCGAAGGCGGGCTGATAACGTGTAGTCCTTAAGGTTGGTTGTAGCGTGAAGTTGCTGCCAGAGACGATTCTCGTGATTGCGTGTCGGAGAGTAGTTGTCGACGGTATCAAATCCCAGAGTTCCCTGGAGATTCTTCCGAATCTGATGCTGTACGCAGGAGCGAACAAGAAATTGGTCAACACCAGGGTCCTCCACTCCCAACCGTGGACTCATATCGGCTATCAACCGAGTCTTATCGCTCACGCGAACCTGAGTGGGAACATGTAGCCAGATCTGCTCCAACCCTTGTGCCGACACCGCCAGTGGTACTGTAATATTGAACACTACCGATAATACTATGCAAACCAGCCAACGCATTCGAGAGACACCTCTTTGTATTACAGTGAAAAGACAGGTACGATCCACCCGGCTCTCAGTGCTCAACCGAGAGTTCGAAAACTGTGACGTCAAAGTAAACCGTGTAGGAGCGAGGCTTCCTAGTGCACAGCTGGAGCAGTTCCCGCCGCCACCATCGTTGAATGCAGACTCGCGATTTGCTGTGGAATCTGATGAATATTCCGCAGACTTAGAAAAACAATTAGAACACCGACTGCTACCATCAGCGGTTTCGGCTGAACCTTTTTACAGGCATGAGCGGCAATCGGCGCCGCAGCCACACCACCAAGAATCAATCCCAGCACCGCTGTCAGATAGATGTTGCCCAGGACTACAAAGAAAGCCGCTGAAGTGGATGCGGCGACGAAAAACTCGGCTGTATTGACGGTGCCGATTACCATTCTCGGACTATTTCCCTTCGACACCAGAGTCGATGTCACCACCGGTCCCCATCCGCCACCACCGACAGCATCGAGGAATCCGCCCAGGAATCCTAGTGGTGCCAATTTGGCGTTCTGCGGCTCGGTATGCTGCTTTCGGCATGCATTAACACGTATCACATTTCCCATAATTAGATGATAAGCTGAAATCCACGGCTTAGCGTTGTCACCCGGAAAGCTGGAAAGGACATAGGCACCAATTACGCCACCAACGACGCCGGGCACTGCCAAGCGCTTCAGTATGCCTTTATCGACGTTGCCATTCTTCAAATGAAAGAGGGCGGAAGCCGCGGTTGTAAACAGCTCCGACGTGTGTATACTCGCACTAGCCGCGGCCGGTCCGACACCCAGGCAGAGAAGTAAGGTGGTACAGCTCACCCCGTAGGCCATGCCCAGCGTTCCATCGACGAGCTGTGCAAGAAAGCCCGCCAATACAAAAAATAGAAATCCGCCTTCGGTTGTAAACAGGAATTCGTTCATAAACTCGACAAAGTTGACCAAAATAGTCGTGATTCAACAGCAAGTATGATTACACGAATATCAAGCGCTCGCAATTCTTGAAAACCTCGTGTAACGTTCCTACCTAATTCGGTACCAGAGGTGATGTCATCTCAGACGACAAGCAGCACCACATTTAGTGGTTGAGAGTGGAGCAGTTGGCTTTTGGGATAAAGGTGGTGGCATATTGAGAGGTATATAATTTCTCATTAACTGACTAATACGAAGGTCTTTACTGGAAAAATTGCTTTTCTTGCGTTCATGTCCTCAACCTCCTCCGTCCTGGCCGAAGAAGCCTTTGGCTCAGGCGGCAATCAGCCTTTATCGACCAGGCGTCAAGTTTCCACTCAGACAAATTATCAGGCAACATCGGTGCAAATCGGTTTCACACCAAGCTAACGTTGCCGACCCATAAGCGCACTGCAAACCAATGAATGGCGGGGAGGCGAGATTCTCCCAAATTTCTCCAAAATCTTACTAATTACTCTCCCCATACTAGGTCATGCTCACAATTGATGGGCGACCAGCTCGGTTCCGAGTTTCTGGATGTGGGAAGAAGCACGCTGGCGTCTGGAATAAAGTCCCTGACTTAAGGAGAAGCGGACATGCTGATGAATGTTAGATTGAGCAGCACAAAGAAGCGTTCTGAATCAGGATTATGTTTGTTCATTTTGAGACTTTTCCTCACCGGTGTGTCGTTGTTGCCGTTGAGGGCGTGCGGCATCAATCCGCCACGCTCCAAGAAGGTCTATCATCAGCTTCGTGACTGCTACGACATCGTCCCGCTTTCGATAGCGTACTTTAGCGCGACTCTAGAGGACATAGAAGAGCAGGCGGCTTTACGAAAAGACAGACAGTCGGCGATGTCTCGTCTGGCAACCGTCGGTTGTCTTGCAGCTTGCGCAATTCTGGTCCGCGCGCATGAAGAACTGCAGCTCAAGTTGTCCGGCACCCCGAAGCGCAAAGCAAAACTTCGAGCTACCAAAGTAAGAGTTCCAATCTAGTTTCACGAATTCGGTCTGCCTCGAAATGGGCTACAATTTTCAGTGACTTTTTGCATTCTGGCTCGTACTATCGGAATGTATACAGAGTCCGAGATTTCATAACA
>CAZISK010000056.1:0-16594 GCA_964541355.1 uncultured Candidatus Obscuribacterales bacterium | reverse complement strand
CGACTAACATGTCTCAATAGCATTCAAATAGCTTCATAAATTGTGGCTCAGGAACCTCGCTGGACGGCAATTTCTTCCCTTTTTGCCGGTCCTGGGATGTGACAATTTGTACGAAAGCGCTTTACCATTAATCGCGCTTAAGGGCATCGGCAGATCAGAGTTGCTCGCCTGCAACCGTCCGCATTCCACGCAAAACCGACTGTTCAAAAACGATCGTGTCGGAAGCGAGACTGAGCGCTAATCTATCCAAAGCCTTTAAAAGCCTGAGAATGCCGAAAGGTCAGCTCTCCGAAGTGCCACTGCCTATAGTGGCACGCGAGTTATTAAGCAAGGTCTGCGCATCTTTCAGCGTTTTCAACTCAGAAATAAAATCGTCGATCGAGCGAAACTGCCTGTATACCGAGGCGAAGCGCACATACGCCACTTCGTCCAACTGCCTCAGACGAGTTAGGGCCAGCTCTCCGAGCAGAAGGGCAGGAACCTCCTTCTTGCCCAAAACAGCCAGTTCGTTCTCCACCGAATCGACCAGATCATCGATTTGCTCGGCCGTCACCATCGTCTTAGCGCATGCGCGCCGTACGCCTGCGAGCAGTTTTTCACGAGTGTAGGGCTCGCGACTGCCGGATCGCTTTACCACAAGCACCTGCATGACTTCGAGGCGCTCATATGTCGTGAAGCGCTTGTTGCAAGCCTCACACTCCCGTCTGCGGCGAACAGAGTTCTCTCCGGTCAAACGAGACTCGAGGACGCGACTGTCTTTTTTGTTGCAGTATGGACAGAACATACGAGAATTATAGACTGTTCGCCAGATGACAGAGGAAGGCCTGTAACGAGACCTTATTAGTGTGGTAAATAGAGAGTGCGTGACACTGCCAAGCCTGTATAAAGCTCGTTTAAATTGCTGATTTGAAGGCTCTTATAGACTGTCAGCGTCGCACCCAGAAAGTATTCCTATCTCGACAGGATTTATGTCAAAGCGCCCAAATCACTATGAAGTACTAGGCGTACAACCGGATGTCACGCAAAGCGACATCAAAAAGGCCTTTCGACAGCTCGTCAAGAAATGCCACCCGGACCTTGAATACAGTCGGCAGAACGACACAGAACGACTTCGAGCGAAGGAGGAGATGCAAAAAATCAACCAGGCATATGAAATCCTGGTCGACAAAAAGAAGCGCCAGGTCTATGACCACACGATCGGCTTACGCACACTAAGGCGTATCAAACCAGTACAAGTATTTTCTGCAACAGATGAAGAACGCAAACGCGAGGAGTTCCTCGGGAAAGTGTTTCATCCGGCTCGACGATCAATAGTGAAGATCTTGAATCAATACAAAAAGCGGCTCTCTGTTCTCGAACAGGACATCTACGATGACGAGCTGTTGGAACAATTCAGCAAGTACGTCGATACGATTGAGACAACTTTGCGCGACGCCTCCAACTCATTTACAGCCAACGAGTCCCCGGAGACTCTCGCCGGCTCAGTGCGTTGGATGCGCCATTCCATCGCACAGGCGTCCGATGGTCTCGATGAGTTGCACCACTTTTGCACGAACTATGATTACGATCATTTGAGTATGGCGGGTACTCTTTTCAAAATTGCTCTCGAGCATGCAGCCAAGGCGCAGCAGATGAGTAAGCTTTGACTCGGGCGAGCCACGGATTCGTCTGTCCGCTACAAGACAAATTCCGGAACTCAGCTCTCGAGTTTCGAACGAATCTCCTTCGCCCTTTGCTTGATCTTTTCGACATCAGCTATTTTGCCGGACCTCTCATAAAGCAGACAAAGCGAATCAAGCACGCGAAGAACATCATAGGCCGAACCGAACGAGTTATCGAGCACATTAAGGCTTTTCGTAAGAAGACGCTCAGCCTCCTCATAGTTGTTGAGCGCGCACTCCAACTCACCGAGCGCTCGATATGTGTCAGCGATATCGGGGTGATCGGTGCCGATGTGTTTCTCTTTGATCCTGGCCGAGTCATTCAAGTAGCGCTTCGCTTCGACAAAGTTGCGGCGCTTCAAGAACAGGTACCCGAGCGTGTGGTAGGAACCCGCGGGCACGACATGATTGCCCCCGTAGATCGCTTTTCGGATCAAAAGAGCGCGATTGATTAACTGTTCCGCTTCATCCAATCTATCGAGCTTGACATAAAGCTCGCCGAGCGCATTGAGATGATTGGCCAGATACTCGGTATCTTCGAAAATGTACTGGTCGATTAGAGTGATTGCGGCGTTGTAATTTTCCTCAGCCTGAGCCAACCGGCTCCTCTTCTCCGCCAGGCTGCCCATACCGTAGAGATCCATGCTCATGCCTGCCACCACCGGCAGTTGTCCAGGCTTGTCATTGGTCTCTTCGAGATTTTTCAAAACAAGCTTTTTAGCGGCTGTAGCCCTTTTGAAGTAACGCTCGGCCTCATCAAACCTTCCAAGATAGGTCAAGCACCTGGCTAACTGTCCGACGACAATCTGAGTGAGATTGTGATCCCATCCCAGAGCACCCTGAGACTTATCAACGGCGCTCTCGAGCTTCACACTGGCCTCCTCGAATCGAGAAAGGAACATCATAGCGGTGGCCTCGTTGAGGAGATTAAGCACCGCCAGCGGTGAATCAACCATGCCGAACAGATTGACCAGTGGAACGACGGCGTTGTCTACCGCCACACCGACTCGAGCCACCGACAAAGCCTTTCGAAACGCCCCTCTCTGGACCAACCATGTACCAAGCTCAACCAGAAAGAATGACAGCGCAAAAGGTCCAAGCAGTGACCAGACCAGAACGAGGATTACTAGAAGACTTCTAAGAACCGGATCGGAAGCCGCGAATGCAAACGAGAACATTGCTCCCATCATCATCCAGACGGAGAATGCAGAAAGTCCAAACAAACTGGCGCCAGCTATTTTAGCGACGGGTCTTGTTCGTGGAGCGCTGTCTCGTTCTCCAGGCATGCAGGCAGATCTCGTTGTTACGTTGCAGAGCTTGCTACCAGAGAGCGGGCATCAGATGTGGTGGCAGTCCTAGCGCTTGGAACTGCAGTCCCGAATAGATCATATGTTTTTGCGGAATCGACTCTTACTTTCACCACTTCGGCCATCTCAACCAGGTTTTCCTCTGTATCTTTAACATACACGAGATTGTCTACTTCCGGCGCATCCCACTGAGATCTGCCGATGTAGAGATCTTTAGACTCGTCATACCTTTCGATAATGACGTCGATCTCTTGACCAACCATAGCCTGGTTCGACTCGCTCGCGATTGCATGTTGAGCCTTCATGAGCTTACCGCGACGAGCCTTCTTGACGCGCTCCGGAAGCTGAGATGGCATATGTCCGCTGGGCACCTCCTCTTGCTTCGAATAGGTGAAAACACCCAGCCGGTCGAATTTATAGCGGTTGATGAAGTCGAGCAAGTGATCGAAATGCTCCTCTGTTTCGCCAGGGAAGCCGACGATGAATGTCGAGCGAATCTTAACATCGGGCACGAGCTTTCTGACTCGATCCATCACCTTCTCCGGATGGAGCGGCCGTTTCATCGCCTTCAACATTTCGGGATGGCTGTGCTGAAGCGGGATATCGACGTACTTAACGACCTTGCCCAGGGAATTGATCGCCTCGAGAATTTCGTCGGTTGTCTCTGTCGGATAGAAGTACATAACGCGGATCCAGTCCAGCCCTTCGATTTCGTTGAGGGCGCTCAACAGATCGGCAAGCGCCAACCGTCCGTAAATATCGAGACCGTAATAAGTCGAATCCTGCGAGACCAGGATGATCTCTTTTACGCCGGATTTGACAAGGATGCGTGCCTCTTTTACGAGCGACTCGATCGATCTCGAGCGGAACTTTCCTCTCAACATCGGAATGATACAAAAACTACAGGTATGATCGCAGCCTTCGGCGATCTTCAGATAAGCGGATGCGCCAAGACCGGTAAGCATACGGGGTAAGACTTCGTCGCTGTAGTCGTTGGGAATGGGACTGACTTCCACTACTCTGAGCGAAGAGTCGCTGGCCACCGACTTGATCACATCGACGATTTTGTAAATATCCCCCGTTCCGACGACCGCTCTGGCTTCCGGAATTTCGACCAGAAGCTCGTCTTTGAAGTGCTGAGCCAGACAGCCGGCGATAATCAGCTCCTTACCCTGATCGGCGAGCTCAACCAGCGTTCTGACCGACTCTTTGCGGGCGTCACCGATGAACGAGCAGGTATTTACCAGGCACATTTCAGCGTCGTCAGGGTCGAATGTGACCTGAAAGCCTGCCTCGTTAAGCAAGCCCAGCATCACTTCCGTGTCGGTCGCATTCTTGGGGCAGCCGAGCGTGACCACTCCGATCTTCGGATAACGCATGAGATTGAGCTCCATGCCCTTGCCGTGCAAGAGCGCAAAGTGACGAATTAGATGCGCTTAACAGAAGCCGTGTTGTTACTCGCTGTCAAGACGTCCTTCAGTATAGCGGTAAGGTACGCCAATCGATCTAGTTCCGCCACCCGATTCCCCTGGAATGTAACGGGAGGGAGCATCCTCGAGCTGACGAGTGGGCTGAGGCTTGGGCTTACGGACCACAGGCTTGGGCTTTTTAACGGCAACCGGCTTAATAGCGCTGGCCGTAGCGTCACCAGTTGGAAGTTCGGTGCCTGGAGCGGCGGCGCCTGCCTGTCCCGTCGGCGCCATGAACACACGGTTGGCAGGCTGCCCAGCGGCTCCGAACGTTTCGTTCTTGCCGAGATAATTGACTGTCACGCTGGCGCCGTTGCCGGCGCGCACTTTGAGCCCCTGCTCATCCTGAAAATCACGGCGATCGCCGGCTTCTAGAAAACCGGTGAACTTCGACTCGCCCGTCGCAACCGACTGAACAGCCACATAAACATGCTGGCTGGCTGACAGGGTGATGCGGCAATCTTTCTCAGCGGCGGGCGCAGTCGGCCCCGCTTGCTGCGAGGCTGACGTAGTGGGCGTCGGCGGAGTAGCAGGCTGGACCTGATTAAATCGGGAAGCGGACTCTTTCAGTGCAAGAATAGATGGATCGTGCTGCTCCATGTACATGCGATTCTGATAAAGGAAGATGTAGACCATGCCCATAAGGACAAGAAAGATCAAGGCCGTCGGCCAAAAGAATGTTTTTAAAAACCCGGGCTTGGGCGGCTCCAGCATCGTGACCTTGCTCATCGAAGGCGTCATGACCGGATGTGATTGCACAGCAACGCTCTTGGTCTTCGGAGCGACGAAATTGGCAAATATGCCCTTGCCGTTGTCATGAGCATTTTCGATGTACTGCTTGTACTCTTCCGACAAACCGCGACCGTTTAATCCCAGAACATCGGCATAGCGCTTGATGAAACCGGCCACATAAACCGGCTCCGGCAGCTGTTCGCTGTCGCCCAACTCGATTGCTTCCAGATTGCTTGTCGGGATTTTGGTCTTATCGTATATCTGTCCAAGAGTTAAACCCTTGCTTTCGCGAGTGTTTTTCAGCTTTTGACCAATTTGCTCCAGGCTGGACACCCCGATAACTCCTATAAATGGCAACACCACTCAATTTCCTTTGGCGATAGGTAACGCCACTCTCCAGGCCCCATCGGCTTCAATTGTAACCTACCAATGGCAACTCTGACCAAACGAATCACTGGATGGCCAACTTGATCGCACATCCGCCTGATCTGCCGGTTTCGGCCTTCGCAAATAGCAATATGAAAGGATGTCCGATCGCCTCTATCTAAGATATCCGTTATACGCGCCGGAAGAGTGATACCATCTGACAACTCGATACCTTCTTCCAGCTGACCCAGAGCGCTATCCGACGGTATGCCTTTGACGGTAACCTGATACTTCTTCCAGACATCTTTCGATGGATGGGTCAGCCTGTAGGCCACATCGCCGTCATTGGTCATAATGAGCAAACCTTCAGAGTCTTTATCCAGACGCCCGACCGGTTTCAAATGTGACAACGTCTTGGGCAGAAGGTCGACGACGGTTTGCCGTCCGCGTTCGTCAGAGATTGTTGTGACGATGCCTTTTGGTTTGTTGAGCGCCACATAGATTTTTTTCTTGAAAGAAAGCGGCTTACCGTCCACGGAAAGCTTGTCACGCCCCGGATCGATCAGGCGATTGAACTCGGTGACGACGACACCGTTGACCTTGACGCGACCGGCTTCGATGGCCATGTCAGCCTGACGGCGAGACATAACTCCTGTCGAGGCCAGCGCTCGATTCAACCGTAAACTTCCACTAGTCGACTTTGATTCTGGCACTAAACAGTCCTTGATTCAACGTTCTGCGAATGCACCATATACAGTGCGCTATCGAGCCTGGAACCAGGCCTCGGGATAACGGCATGTTCCGCGTCAAGCATAAGAGTTCAACCGGTGGCTGAACCTCGTGTAACCCTGCACGTGTTCTGGCTTATTGACGCCGGCAAGAGGCCTGAGCTACCAGACCGATGCAGAAGCGCTAATAGCGTAAAACCTTAGCTGCCAGAAGTCGCGGACTCTACGTCATCGACAAGCACTTGCGTGCTCTGTCCAGCCATCTCTTGAATCTTGGTGGCTACTTGATCTTTGGTCTGTTGCACGCTGTCGCTGGCTTTCTTGATGACGTCGCCGCCTTTGCCTTTGATGTCTTCGAGCGCATGCTGGCTCTTGTCTTTGATTTCGTGAAACTTGGAGCCGGTCAGACTGGAGAACTCACCTAATTGATCGGAGGCCTGCTTATAGAGATCCTCGCTGTTGTCGGCCAGCTGCTTGCGCAACTCGGCGCCTGACTTCGGAGCGGAAAGGATGCCGAAAATGAAGCCTATAAGGCCACCTACAACAAGTCCCTCGAGAAATCGTCCGGAATTATCAGCCATTGTCGTCACCTCACCTTCCTGTGTTTACTTGCTACCTTTCATCAAACCACAAATTCTCATCACATGACTGGCGCGTCTATGCTCGCGACGAGAGCTTCTTCTCCGCCTTGTCTTCTTTACTGTGGGGCTTGCTCTCAAGATAAGCCTTCCATCCGGCCATCAGTCCGGCACCCCAAATCGATGTACTTGTTTTAGCCTGATCGGCAACCTTTGTGATGTTGCCGGTCACGTCTTCAACCCTGGTGCCGACATCGGTGATGCGTTGCTCGGCAATAGCCTTGATCTCCTGGACACTGCCTAACACCAGATTCACTTCGTTAAGGGTGGGTCCGAGCTCTTTATCGAGAGTCCTGATCAAACTTTCCGTGGCGTCGAGCGTGCGCTCCGACTGCTTGAGCAGATTGCTTATCGGCGTCGCCATGAATACGACTACTACAACCAGAATGAGGAAAAGAACAACTACAATTATGTCCAGTATTGGCATAGCGTCCACAGTGACAGCCTCGAGATGAATGGCGGGAAGGAAGCCTTATTTGTGCTGGAAGGGCAGAACCGCTCCACCACCGAGCTCCAGCTCTTCGCGTCTTTTGGCGGCGGCGAGCTTGCCGGCGGCTACAGCTTGTTTGAGCCGCACGGTCTGTTCTTCGACGACTAACTGGCAGTAATTGAGCGCAGAGGCATAGAGGTCCAGCGAGTCGTCTACCAACTCACCCATACGCTCCGGCACATCCTTAGCCGTTTTCTTGATTACTCCGCGAACTTCGTCGCCGGACTTGGGCGTGGTGAGCAGAGCCAGCGTCGCACCACCAACCGCACCTATCAAAGCGCCAGCAAGCCAGGATGCGATCCCGCCACCGGAGCCTCGTTCTCTGGATTCGTTAGCCATGTAAGTTACTCCGAAAGACCACTTGACTTAGCTTTAATTTGCTTACTTTACCAAAAATATTCGCAATCGGCCCATGGAGAGCACCGAATTGTTGCAATATATGGGCGTTTTCACCAGGGTTGCCTGAGTCATGAGACCGGCTGCTTTTCTTCAATTCGCTGGAACTGCTCCACAAGTAGATCACAAAGATGCTCTGCAATAGCGCGTTTTGGCATACGAGGCAGATTCTCACGCCCACCGTCTGCGTTCAGAATGATGACAGCATTATCATCGCTGCCGAAGCCGATGTCCGGCACCGTGATGTCATTAGCCACGATCATATCGAGATTCTTTCTCTTCAACTTTAGATTAGCATTGCTGAGCAGCTCTTCCGATTCCGCGGCGAAGCCGATGATGACTTGATCTCTGCGCTTGACACGACCGAGAAGATCGATGATGTCGGGATTTTTCGTAAGCTCGAGCGTAAAATCTTCAGACTCGGTCTTCTTAATCTTATGGTTGGAAACGCGCAGCGGTCGAAAATCGGCTACAGCAGCGGTCATCACCAGTGCATCGCAACCGTCGAATTCGGATTCGACTACCTCCTGCATGTCCTGGGCTGTTTCGACCACTATAACGGGGTAGCTGCGATTTACTTGAACCGTCGACACGAGTATCACTTCGGCACCCCGCGCGGCAGCGGCGTCGGCCATAGCGATCCCCATCTTGCCTGAGCTGCGGTTGCCGATGAAGCGCACAGGGTCAATCGGCTCTCTGGTGCCGCCAGCGGTGACCATCACCTGCTTGCCGGCCAGCGTCCTATGTGCCAGGAGCCGCGCTGCCACAGCCGCTACGATAGATTCTACAGTCGCCATTTTGCCGGAGCCGATATCGCCGCAAGCGACCTCGCCGAACTCTGGCGGGATGACGTCATAACGAAAGCGATTCTCGAGGATATCCAGATTGTGCTGGGTTGCCGGGTGCGTGAGCATGTTGGGATTCATTGCCGGCGCTACCATGACCTTGGCTTGAGAAGCTAACACCATAGTTGTAAGGAGATCGTCACAGATTCCGTTGGCGAGCTTGGCAATCATATCGGCGGTGGCAGGAGCAATAAGTATAAGGTCGGCTTTTTTGGCGAGCTCGATGTGTTCGGGTCTCCAGTTGTCGAACTGCCCGAACTGCTCGCAATGGGAAGGATTGCGCGTGATGGTGGTGAGGCTGAGCTGAGTAATGAACTCGCGTGCGTTGGCGGTCAAGACTGCGTGAACATCTGCTCCGGCACGCCTTAACGCCGACGCGATATCGCAGGCCTTGTAGGCGGCGATTCCGCCCGAGATACCTAAAAGTATAGTTTTGTTTTCAAGTGGAACGAAGTTGTCCAGCTCATCGCCATGCCGCTTTTTCTCCTTTGCTCTGGAAGACTTCGATTGCCCCTTGTTTTTCATAACCACCTCGAGCGCAGCTTTCCCTGTATTATTATGATTCTACTTGCATTAATTAGCTACACATATGAAGTTATCAAGTGTGTAATTTTTGGGACTGGATCTCGGTTTCATAAGTTAACTTTTGCTCGGACTATTTGATCGGTCGCTTGTCTCAAAGAAGGGCGCTCGATTACGCGAATTTAGAGGAAGTGAGATGGAAAAGTTTTACGTCACTACGGCGATCGACTATGTTAATGCTACCCCGCATATCGGCCACGCCTATGAAAAAATTGCCGCCGACATAGTGGCCCGTTATCACCGTATGCATGGCAAAGACGTTTTCTTCATGACCGGTGTGGACGAGCACGGCAGCAAGGTCGAGAAATCGGCGCTGGAAGCCGGGAAATCGCCGAAAGACTTTTGCGACGAGATGGCCGCCAAGTTCAAGACCGCATGGGACAGGCTCAATCTCTCATACGATCACTTCATTCGCACCACCGATGATTACCACGAAAAAGCGGTGCAGACTTTGTTTCTAAAACTGCTCGAGAAAGGCGATATCTACAAAGGCACTTATACAGGGTTGTACTGCGAGGGATGCGAAGACTTCGTCCGGGAGCGCGATCTGGATGATAGTGGCAACTGCCCCAACCACAAGCGCCCGCCCAAAACGCTGGAGGAGGAAAACTATTTCTTTCGCCTGACCAAGTACAAAGACAAAATCCGAACCTGGCTCGACAAGCACCCCAATGCGGTACGGCCGGAAGGTCGCAAGAAAGAGATTCTCAACCAGCTTGACGATCCCGAACTGGCCGACTTCAGCGTCACCAGGTCGAGAAAGTCATTGACCTGGGGCATTCCGGTTCCCGGCAAAGAGGATCAGGTGATCTACGTCTGGATAGACGCGCTCTCCAACTACATCACCGGCGTTGGTTATCCGCACGATCCGGAAAGATTCGCGCGCTACTGGCCAGCAGACCTGCATCTGATCGGCAAAGACATCAATAAATTCCACTCGATTTTCTGGCCGTCGCTTCTGATGGCAGCCGATCTCGAAG
Source organism: uncultured Candidatus Obscuribacterales bacterium (assembly GCA_964541355.1). Lineage (GTDB taxonomy): Bacteria > Cyanobacteriota > Vampirovibrionia > Obscuribacterales > Obscuribacteraceae > JADYXR01. The sequence goes on along the minus strand of CAZISK010000056.1, from coordinate 6,400 downwards.
TGCCCAAGCAAGTTTTCGCCCACGGCTTCATCACCGTCAACGGGCAGAAGTTGAGCAAATCGTTAGGCAACGTGATCGATCCAATCTCTCTGGTAGATAACTATGGCGCTGATGCCGTGCGATTCTACCTGTTTGCCGGCACGCCTTTTGACAACGATGGCGACTTTTCGCTCAAGGATTTCGTCGAGAAGGTCAATGCCGAATTGGCCAATAACCTGGGCAACCTGCTCAACCGCGTTCTCAAACTGGTCACGGATCATTGCGGAGCCGTAGTGCCCAACTGCAATCCCGAGCATAACCTGCGTAATCAGGCTAACGAGATTCATGTGGTTGTTCAAAAACATATGGAAGCTCTCGAGTTCGCGAAGGCTCTGGAGGCGATTTTCGCACTGTCGGATCAGGCGAATAAATACTTCAATGACGAGAAGCCCTGGGCTCTCTTCAAACAAGGAAAGAGAATAGAAGGCGAGGAAGTTCTATTCACCTGCCTGGAAGTTCTGCGTCGCATAGCCATGAATCTGTATCCGTTCACACCGCAACTGGCCAACGACATCTGGCACCAACTCGGTTATACAGACGATATCGGTTTGATTGGCGACAGAAAGGATGACGATTTCTTCGATATGATTCAGCCCGGCATTAAAATCAATCAAACCGGCCCGGTGTTCAAGCGTCTCGAATTGGCAGCGGAAGACGCGGCCAAAATGGCGGTCTGACAGCGCAACGCCAATATACGACTGGCAGCTCCTCAGGGACGTTGTTACAGGCTTGCCGGTTCGTGGCACGTTTGATAAGGCCAGACGAGATTAATTGTCGATGCCGAATGAGCCTCCGCCAACTGAGATGCTAGATCAACCGCGATTGCCACCATGCAACGCCCTGGAACAGCAATACGAGGTGATTGAGATTCTAGGGTCCGGAGGCATGGGCCATGTCTTTCATGCCAAACACCGATCGCTGCCCAAGCATGCGGCAATCAAGATACTGAATGAAAAGCTGCAACCTGACAGCCGCAGCCGCTTGCGCTTCGAGCAAGAAGCCAAAGCGGCAGCATCGCTCAGCCATCCCAACATCGTCGACGTATACGACTTTGGTATTGCCGATGATGGCAGCCCATATTTAATAATGGACTATGTCAGAGGGCATGGACTGTCAGAAATCATAAGAGAGGAAGGCCCGCTGGAAATCGATCGGTTCATTTCGATCGCTACCCAGATCGCCAGCGCCCTTCAGCACGCCCACGCCAACGGCGTCATTCATAGGGACATAAAGCCGGCTAATATAATGCTTGTAAAAATAGAACACGGCGAGGAATTCGCAAAACTGCTCGACTTCGGTGCAGCTACGTTGACGAAGGAGTCGGCCGCCGGCTCACCACAAGAGCTTACTCAGAAAGGAAATTTCATAGGCAGCCCGCTCTACATGAGTCCGGAGCAGATTCGCGGAGAGCAAGCCGATGCGCGCTCCGATATTTACGCCTTCGGTTGCACGATGTATGAAGCGCTGATCGGAAAACCACCTTTCCGTGGCGAGACAGCGCTTCTCACCATGATGAGTCATATTGAGAGCACGCCCCCGACTTTCGCCGAACTTGCTCCTGCGCTGGAAATACCAGAACGAGTAGAGGCCGTTGTTCAACGATGCATTGCCAAAGAGCCCGATCAGCGTTTTCAAAGCGCCGCCGAGCTCAGAAAAGAGCTTTTCAAGTCGTTTGCAGCCGGCGAGCAAAAAGACAATGCGATTGGCGATGGCTCGTTGACCGGAGAAGGTCTGGTGCGCGTCGACGCACAATCCACTGGTATCACCAGAGCAGTCATGATTGTAGCGCTGATAGTCACGCTTTCACTGATTGGTGCTCTGCTTTGCCTTGCACCGCCGCAGTTTCTCAAAGAATCAGCGGATCGTTTGTATTACAATCAAAATGCCGATATTGAGCTATTACAAAGCATACGAAAGCGCCTGCAAAAGCGCCAATTCGCTATCGAGTCAGAGTTGCAGAAAGCTAAGCAACCGATGGCTGATGTGGATATACGAAACATTTCGGCCACGATTGATAGCGCGATCCTGGCAATTCAGATGAGGCTGGATGAACAGGAAAAATCAAAACAGGTCGACCAGGAGCTGGCCAGGTCGCTCGTTATATTCGGCGATCAGTTCCGCGCATTGAGGGACTTCGAATCCGCCCAAATTGTCTATCTCTGCGCTACTGATGTGATCAACTTTCTGGGATTGCAGCGCTCGGAGTTGAATTCCGACATACTTCTGCGAAGCGGTATCATCGCTCATGTTGGCCACAACAACGGTCTGGCGTTGAAACTCTACGACCAGGCATTGCAACTAACCGAGTCCTTTGGCGGGACCGACAACGCGGTCGCAGAGATACTGGGCTGGCGAGCGGTAGCAAGTTGCCAGACAGGGCAGATTGAGGCTGCAAAAAAAGATTGGCGCAGAGCGACGAGGATTTTCGAAGCCAGTTCGAACCTGGAAGCAAAGGCGAAGCTTTTGGGAATCTACTCCGCTCAAACAACACTGTATGCCGGCCTTCACGAGAAGGAGGCGGCAAATCAGGCTTACTCCAAGTTTTTGAGCTTATTCGAAGAGCTCCGCTCAAGTCATCCGCAGTGGGTCAACGCACAAGAGGCTGAGCTGCTCAAAAAGCTGATCGCGGCGATGAATTAAAAGGCTTCGGTGCACAAATTCAGCAGGCGTTTCGCCATGCTCCCGGTGGGGAAAAAGACTAGATGCGCATATTTCATGAGCAGACGGAATTTTATGGGAAAAGTTCTCATCATTGACGACGACGAAAGTCTTCTCGACACTGTAGCTAATTGGCTCACGTACGATCACCATTCCGTAGAGACCAGCTCGAGCGGAGAGGCCGGGTATGAGCTGCTCACGACTTATAAATATGACGCGGTCATTCTTGACTGGAAGCTGCCTGATTTAAGCGGGATAGACATCGTCACGCGCTTGAGGGCGAAGGGCGATACCACGCCGGTTCTCATGCTTACAGGTCAGACAAATCTTTCGGAAAAAGTGCTCGGATTCGAATCCGGCACCGACGACTATCTGACAAAACCTTTCGAGCTGGAGGAGCTCTCCGCCCGCCTCAAGGCCTTATTGAGACGCTCAGCTGGACTTGCCGAGCAGGTGCTTCGAGTGGGAGATCTCGTACTGGATGAGGACAAGTACAGCGTCACCAAGAACGGTAACTCCATCGACCTTGCGCCGACTGAGTTCGCTTTGCTTTCATTCTTGATGCGTCACCCCAACAAAGTTTTTAGCAGCGAGGCGCTCTTGAATCACGTCTGGCCATCAGATGTTGAAGCCAGCGTAGATACTGTCAGAACCTGTGTCAAGAGACTGAGAAAAAAACTAAGCTCAGAAGGTGATGAATCATCAATTATTAGAAACCTTCACGGGGTCGGCTACAAGCTTGTCTCTTCTTAGACTGCTCCTCCTGCCGATAATCGTTGTTGCCTTATGTCAACCGCAAGCGCTAGCTGCTGGAATAGACCATAACCTGCGCTGGGACGCTGCTCTGCGCCAGGCTGCCGTGCAACCAGAACTGTCCGCACAGGAAGAGTTCGCCAGAACCAGCCTGGAACATGCCCAACAACTCGGCGCTGACAATTTCCGAATCGGAAGAAGTTATGCCGTTCTCGGCCACTGTCTGGGCAGACAGGGCAGATTCAGCGAGTCCAGAAAATGTCTTGCCGACGCAATCCGGATCATGGAAAGGACACTCGGTCCAAGCTATCCCGATCTGATTGGGGCATACGCTATGACCGGAGTAATGAGCGATGACTTTGCCACCGCAAAGAAGAATTTGAAGAAAGCAGCGCAAATAGCTGATTCGATAGGAGCAAATGACGCGCTGATAGATCTCCTGTTCAACTACAGAGTGGTGCTCCGAGCATATAAGAAGTCCGACCCAGAGGCCGAAGCCCGCTATCAGTCACTTCGCAAGCTCTATCCTACGCGCAAAATTCCTAACGGCTGCTGGGATGCCAATCATGCCGCTGCATTTATCTCAATCAAGCACCATCAGACCGAGGTGGCCGAAAAATACACCCGGAGGATGATCGCCTATTCCCAGCCAGGCACGGCTCAGGAATGCCTGTCCTGGATCGCTCTGGCGCAGGCGCAATTCGACAAAAAGGCCTACGCTGAATGTCGCAAGTCCGTTGATGAAGCAGTCCGCATAAATCAATCGCTCAATCTTCGTCACATACAGATACGCTGCCTGCGCTTAATGGCTATATTGGCAGCGGCGAACCGGCAACCAGAGGTGGCGGAGAGATACTTTCGCGAGGCCATTATCAAATTGTCAGGGACTGTCCAACCTGATCGTTTTTTGTACACCCTGATACTCACCGAGTTTGCAGATTTCCTTGAAGCGCACGAGCGCTCGAAAGAAGCAGCACAATATCGCAGACAGGCAACAAAAATAGCTTCCGCTCCACCTGAAGCATGGTCTTCATCACATTCATCAGCATCGTCGACGAAAACAATCTCGTTTCCGACAAAATACTGCGTGGGCGATCTATACAGCATAACGAGCCAAGGTAAAAAACTGATCGGTCCGGCGAAGGGCCGCGTCGATGTCCAAACCGACGCCAAGCTCCTTTTGCATATTACAGATCCGGATGTTTCAAAACACCATAAGGCCTTGAAGGACCTCAAACCAGACGAGCTATACGGTGTCTCATTCGTCGGTATCAAGATCAAACAAGGAGACCTGCGCATCATAGCGGCTCTCAATCAATTGCAAGATATCAATCTGTTCAGCACCGAAATGCACGATTCCAACTGGACATACCTGCGGATTTACACTCAGCTTCAGGCGCTGGATCTAACCGGCACATTCGTCACCTCGCAGGGAGTGACGGCACTGCAGGCGATGCCACATCTGAGAGAGCTTTCTCTTTCGATGACCGGCATCGACGATCAATGTGCCTCCACGCTCAGACAGCTTGTCTCTCTCAACCGTTTATGCCTTGCCAGGACGAACATCGGCGACAAAACTCTCGAAGGTCTCGAGTCTTTACTCGCTCTAAATCATCTCGACGTCTCGGAGACAAACATCACCGATCAAGGTCTTGATCATATCGGCCAACTCACCAATCTAAAGCACCTGTGGTTGAATCGTTGTCAGATATCGGCGGCTGGAATCAAGAAGCTGAGCAATTTAAAGAAGCTCGAGGTGCTCAATCTAAGCGGTCTTGATCAATCTGTCTTCGATACGGCCGAAAGATGTTTCCCAATTGCCATATCTATGGAACGCGCACGAAAGGCACGAAGAGCTGACACAATTCCGTCACTAAACTGACCGGACCTTGTCCCACTTCATCGACTACCCTGATTGCGGCGCTGGGTATACGGGGGAGCACGAATGGAAGGGTCAATCAAGCTTGGGCTCAATCACAAGAACAACAACGTGCTGCTTCCCAGCCAATGGAAAGCAGACGGTACTTTAATCACATACAATACGACGCAGTCCCTCTTTGCGAAGGGCGCTCGCTCAGATCAGTCCTGAATCGTCGCATACAGGTGAGCAACGCTTGCGAAGTGGATTTGGAACGACACTCAAAATGCTCGCCAGAACAAAGCGCACCGGTCTCTCATTGAGACAGGATGCCATTGATGAGCTCATGAACCTTATGTTCAGCTTTTACGAGAACGACTTTCTTGCCAATATGAAAATTGCCAACGACCGCCGACACTATCAATTTATCGCCGACGAAGGTGTTAACATGTTCGCAAACAGTAAGAGAAGACTCGAGTCCCCACCCGCTACCTATTCATAACCGCCGTCCCACCGGCGAAGAAAAGAGGAGCAAGTTGAAGCGAAGTATCACCATTCGCAAGGGCATCCTGCTTATCGTAGGCGTGCCGTTGATTTTCAATCTGATTTTTCTCGGTGTGCTCTGGGGGCTTCTGGGCAAGACGCAAGATGCCATTCAACAGCAGTTAAAAGCAAACAGCATTCTGCTCCACATCAACAAATACACCCAGGAGCTGCTCAATACGATAAGCGCTGTGTCAATGACGGTATTGCGTCATGACATTGGCGACGTCAGAGTAATGCGCAGTCGAGCACGCCTGGAGCTGGATCAACTCAAAGAGCTGCTCGAGGACGAACCGGAAGATCGAGAGCTGTTCACCAGGGTCTATCAGGTTGGCGGTCGACTGGAGGCAGCGCTGTATGACAGCAGCCGTTTAGCGCAAGACGGCGATTTTGCTGCCGCCGGGCGCGTCGCCATTACCGGAAATTCGGCGTACACACAGCTCCTGGTCCTGCTGAAGGAGTTAGAGAACGGCCAGGATAAAGTCGCGCAGCAACGGAATGAAGCGAGGACCAGAACGCAGAATCAAGTAGCCTTATGCCTGATCGTCG
>CAZISK010000055.1:0-16645 GCA_964541355.1 uncultured Candidatus Obscuribacterales bacterium | reverse complement strand
GACTAATAATTAAAAAAAGATTAAAAGTAGATCAAGCGCTTCTTCGGTAATGCGCAGGGAGAGCTGCGCCTCCCCGACAATAGTCCTGTTTGTCTTAGATTGGCTCAGAATAGCATTCTCGATCTATCCTGGTTGAAGACCAATGACTATACTGCAATCGCCGAAATCGTTTGTCCACCGACATTCGTATCATCCTCCCAACTTAGCTACCTGGCTGCGCTCACCTCTCTCAAGCGGCTTACCATGAGCTATTTGAAAACCGATGATGAACGACATGCGTATCTGAAGGCGCTCGTTTGTTTGGAGCAATTGAGAGTAAACTGGACCGCCTTCAACGATTATGCTCTGGAGAACGCCGCTACCATCAAGACTCTCACCGTTCTCGATCTTAGTAAGAGCTCTGTCAGCGATGAAGGTCTTGCTCGCTTGAAAACCGCCAGCGCACTGGAAGTATTGGTTCTGTGGGATACAAAGGTTACAGGCTCCGGATTTCAGCAGTGTAAACCTGGCGAGCAACTGAAGGAAATTTGGCTCAGTCGAAGCAGAGTGCAGGACGAATCTCTTGCTCACCTGGCGGAGTTGCCGAATCTATCGACGTTAAGACTGGCGGAAACCGCGATCGCAGACGCCGGCGTCAAAGAGTTGCGAAGCGCGAGAAAACTAAGCGAGCTTGATTTAAGCAATTCGCAAATCACCGATCAGTCGATGGAAACGCTGAAAGCGCTTTCCAGCTTGAAACTCTTGATCATAGAGAACTGCGCGCTTTCGAACGAAGCGGTGGCAAAGCTTACCGAAGCCAGACCTGACCTGCAAATCAAATTTCATCCGCGCACGACAAAATATCAATAACAACTCAACCTAAAAGAACTCTTATTTCGATCGCGTCACTAGAGATACGTTTTTCGTGACAATACCTCGACTCTCAGGACACTTTCACTCGAAACTTCGTATCTCATGCCAAATACCTCTATCTCCCAGAGCCCTATTCAATGTCGGAATTGAATCGGAATTGTCCAGATGGACTGACCTTTCACATCGAAGTCGGCATTGCTCCTATCTCATCGCCGACGGCAATTGCTACCGTATTACAACCTGATACTGGCCTCACACTGTCTGCGCCTGACGCCGGTATAATTCGACCCCACGGGCATTGCCAGCCGAAAATCAGCCCGGTCATGATGTGCCAGAGCCATTGAATGACAGTAGATTTGAAAACCAGAAATCAAACAGAGCACCAGGCACGGTCCCGCTCTGAACAGTCACCGTCTCGGACGTTACCAATGACGATTATCTCGAGCGTCTTTATTCAACTTGTATTGCTGCTCTCGGTCTGTATCGCCTTCGGAGCCTACACGTTGCCAAACCTGTTGAAGGACATTCGAGCAGAGCTCATAGATGTCGGCGAGTCGTACAAGAAAGTGCCCACGTTCTTAGCCAGCTCCAGCAACCCGGAAGTAGTATTGATGGGCTCATCCTTGATGTTGGCTCCGGCGCTGCACTGTGATTCGGCGTACATTCGAAAGGAGTCGTCAGCGCAATTCGGTCAGGAGGAGCGAGCCAGCTACGCCAAGGGACTTTACTTGGAGAAGCTGATCAAAGACAGGTACGGCAAGAGTCTCGAGGTCTTCAATTTCGCCCTTCCGGGCTGCATGATGTCGGATGCCTTCCAACTAATGCAAGAGCTCAAGGCCAACGACAAGACCCCAAAACTGGTCATCCTGGGCGTAGCTCCTAGAGATTGCATGAATAATCAACAAGCCGTTCCGGAAGAGACGGTTCTGTCTGTCGAGCTGAAGCGATTCCACGATCAGCACGGCAAGCGTGAGAAGACCGCTGCTCTCAATCCGCTCGACAATCTGAAGGAAAAAATCGATGTCGGTAGAAAAGATCTGGTGCTCATCAGACAGCTCATCAACACGCAGATTGCGTGCGTGAGAGATGGCGGACAAAATGATTTAACAAGGCTTCCTTCAAAGGAGAAACAGCCAAAGGAAGACAAAGCGCTACAGGGCAACACTAATTCGCTTATAGCCACACCAACACGACAATCAATTGAACGCAGTGTTTCCGTCTACAAAAAACACTACAATCCGCCCAGCGCCAAGATGGCAAACATGTATCTCGACTACCTGGACAAGACAGTCGAATTCGCATCCAGGAATAAGATTCCTCTTGTGGTAGTCAGCATGCCGATTACGAAGTTGAACAAGTCGCTCTTGTCCAAGGAAATCTATACTCTGTATCAACAGAGATCGAAAAACGCGGCGGCAAAATTCAATGTGCCTTACATTAATATAGACAGCTCGTCGATCTACGAACCCAACGACTTCCGAGACACAGTACACCTCAACGCCGCCGGAGGCGACAAGTTCTACAAAGAGTTGCTGACGAGCCTGGACAAGTTTTCAGAGGCGAAGGCGAGCTTGCTCAAGTAATTGAGCCAGTTGAACAGGACTGCGTCACAAGACAGGGACGAGAGAGTCCTCTGAAGGCACAGCCACAATGCGACTCTAGAGCCGCTGTCCAACTTGGAAAGCGCTTATAGCGTGTTTGATTACCTGGGTTGAACTATCTGCACGTCAGTCGATTCAGCTGTTGGGTAGAACTCTGCGCACAACATCTGACTAGATATCTAGGACTTTTCAACACCTGCGGGTTTTTCACTGCGGTCCTTGTTCTGTGCGGGCATTCGATATCCGAATCGATGGAGATCGATACCACATTTGGTAGCAACCCACTGATTACTTTGCGTGTACATTCCATCCGTGATGTTATCGATCCAAGCACGTTGCTGTTGTTTCAGCTGATCCTGCAGCGACTTCGGCGCCAGACTGCCAACTAGCAAAGCGGTGCTGTCGACGAATTCAATTCTTTTCTGATCTTCATCAGATTTAGCATCCAGTCGATGAAGTTTATTGACGGGATAAAGGAAATTCATTCGTCTTTTCGCTTCCAGGGCAAATGATGGAGGAGTCTCATTCGATTTCTCCGAAAATGGAAGCTTATCCAAAGCATCGACGTTAGCCGGCCGGTCAGAGAACTCGAGTATTGATTGCACGAACGTTCGTGGCTCCGAAAAGAAGAGCTCATAAGGGATGACACAAACGTTCGATTCGCCGAAGAGCTTGTGATAGTAATCAATCAAAAGGTGATACTTGAAATTGTCGAGACTGAACAGAGGAATACGCGAACTCCATCTCTCCGGCGGCAGGACGTATTCTTTCAATGTAGACTGCCCGCCGATCTTGATGTACTGCTGATAGCAAGATTGAATCATCGCTCGCTGCTCGCGAATAACGATGAGAATCTTCGCCGACGAATACATGGTCGCGAGCCGATCGGCAATCTCTTTCGATTGATAGCCACCCGCGTGAATATTGCCGCTGAGCGCTTCATGAGAGAGAACCGGGCACAGACCCTGCTTCACCTGCTGCTCTATTTCAGGCGCCAATGACTCCGCGCAATCTAGTGCCGAAAATTCCAGAGGGCGCTTGCCAATCACACAGTTTCTCAGCAAATCGCGATCGACCTGCCCAAAGCCTAAAGCTGAATTCGGGAATAGATGCGTCTGAAGCCAGGATGTACCTGTCTTGTGATAGCCAATGTGAATCAGCAGTTTGGTCGCCACCAACAAATCTCTGCCTGTAGAGTTGCAGTCAATACCTGTTGCAAGAGGATCGCATCGGCTCCCGGGCAATCCAAGCGCTCACATCTGTTCGCCTGAAAACTGTCCAAACATGTTTCTCCATACGATCAACGTGTCCAGCAGCGCCCTTGTCCGTCTACGTTGGCAACCCGCCAAAGGAGGACCCCGCCTATTTTATCCAAATTTCAAGGGGACCCGCACCTCTTTCTATTCATTTTGAAGGTGACATTAGGTACCCCTAATCTTTTTCGACAATTTTTGGTGCTTTTTATTAGTGAGCCCTAACAAACCACCCTTTTATTACAGGGGTCTAATTATTTTCGCCAAGATTCCATTAGGGAAGCCTATTTATCCCATTTTGACAACCAGCCGAGCGTTTTGCCTCCATGGTAGTTTGATGTCATCGTCATGCTTGATACATGTAGAGACTGTCATCTTAGATCATTAAACCGCAACACTACGTATGATATGGGGATACCCTTTTCATGAGCACTCCGACTGATCGCAGGCGAAACTTTTGACTTCAATTCGAGAGAAATATTCATCCATTACGCTCGTATTAATTGCGTCGATTTCTCTGTACATGTGCGCGCCTGCCAATGCAAAGAATGGCTCCCCGGAATCTGCAAAGAAAGTCGCTGAAGCGCCAATACAAAAGGCTCTTGTCGCCACACGCAACTCTACCGCAGATGCGGTTAGCAATGCTTCCTATAAATCGACGAAGAATGGCGCTGCATCACCAACCCACAAAGCTACTCAAGTAGCGAGGAACTCGACTAAAGACAGAGCGACTAACGCGACTACCAAAGGCGCTAGACAGGAGTCCGGTGGCGGTCAGTCTCAAAAGCGCAGCATTTCGAATCGACCCAACGTGCTCATGATCATTGCAGACGACCTCAATCACTGGGTTCATCATATGGGGAGAAACCGACAATCTATCACGCCCAACATGGATCGATTAGCGAAAAGAGGGGTCACTTTTTTGCATGCTTATTGCGCCGCTCCGGTTTGCAATCCCTCGCGGGCAGCGTTGATGTCCGGCTACCGTCCTTCATCTACTGGTGTTTACGAGAACATCACTGACTGGCGAAAACTGATCGACCGCTCGGCGATGATTACAACTCTGTTTCGCAACAACGGCTATACCGTACTGGGGGCGGGAAAGATTTACCACCAGGGGTTGGAACGATTCGACGAGTTTGACGAATACTGCAAACTCAACGAAGTCAAACCAACAAAGGAACAACGAAAGCGCGCGATTAAAACGATGATTCTCGACCCGCTCAATTGCCGGGACGAAGAGATGCCCGACTACAAGACAACATCTTGGGCGATAGAGCAGATAATGAAGAAGCGCACGAAGCCTTTCTTCTTGGCATGCGGACTGAAAAAACCACATTTGCCATGGAGCGTTCCGAAAAAATACTACGACATGTATAAAGGAAAGATCGATCTTCCGAAAGTTTCGACGACAGATCTTGACGACATTCCAACTTACGGAAAGCAGCTTGCTTACGGGTTTCCTCCCCACGATGGAATAGAACAGGCGCTCACCAAAGCTGGGAAGCGGGAGGACGCGATCAGAGCATATCTAGCCTGCATAACTTTTTCCGACATGAATGTAGGAAGACTATTGGATGCTCTGGACAAAAGCGGGGCAAGTAAGGACACGATTGTAGTCTTCTTCGGCGATCACGGCTATCATCTCGGAGAAAAAATGCACTGGCGCAAGTTCGCGCTCTGGGAAGAAGCGACCCGGAATCCGCTAATCTGGATCGCTCCCGGTGTCACCACTCCAGGTGGCGTCTGCAATCGCACAGTCGATCTGATGAGCGTTTATCCCACACTCGCGGATCTCTGTCGGCTGCCCGTTCCCCAACATATCGAAGGGGTCAGTATAATGTCGCTCCTCAGACGACCTGGTGCTGACTGGAACACACCGGCACTTTCCACCTATGGTTTTAAGAATCACGCACTGCGTAGCGAAGAGTGGCGCTATATTCGGTATCATGACGATACAGAAGAATTGTACGATGAGAAGAAAGATCCGTACGAGTGGAAAAATCTTGCCGGCGAGAAGCGCTTCGAATCGGTAAAGCACGAATTAGCCAAACACTTTCCTGTAACGAATAAAGAAGCGCCTGCAGGCGATGCCGGACATTGCGGGCAGGAATAAGGCGAACTGGCGCACAAGATCTAAATATAAAAAGAGTTAAATCAGTAGACTTTCTTAGATATCAAGACTGACATTTTAGCCGTGATAACATCTGGAGGTCGCTTGACGACACCGGCGAGCGGACAACATCGCAGTGCCTGAAGCGTGCCATCGATGTTCCACCGGGAGCCAGCCACTCTCGAATATCGCCATCGGCAGAAAAGTAGACCGAGGAAGCTAGCCAATGCTATTTACGAGCCTGGAGTACCTGCTGTTCTTACCCGCGGCTGTCTTGTTGTACTGGTTGCTGCCGCGACGCCTGCGATTGCCAATGCTGCTCGCGGCCAGCTGGGCTTTCTACATGAGCTGGGTCCCGGCATTCATCATTTTGATTGCCGGTATGACGCTGTTGAACTACATCTGGGGCGGCGTTTTGCATCGCGCTCAGACAAATCGAAAAGCAATTTTCGCTTCCGGTATCATCGCCAATCTGCTCTGCCTGGGCATTTTCAAGTATGCCAACTTTTCGGTCGAAAGCGCTTCCACTATCGCCGGTTGGCTCACCGGACACAATCCCGGTTGGGCGGTTAACATCATTCTGCCGCTCGCCATCTCGTTCTTCACGTTCGAATTCATTCACTACCTGTTTGAAATCTACAGGGGCAACAAGCCTATAGATTCATTCGTCCTGTTTGCCCTTTTCGCAGCGTTCTTCCCGACACAGATTGCAGGACCGATCAAGCGCTATCCTGACTTCGTTGCTCAGATGAAAGAAGACGAGACGAAGAAGTTCAAGCTGTCGATGCTTGACGAGGGCGTTCCCGTCATCATTACCGGCTTCGCCAAAAAGATTCTTCTGGCCGACAATCTGGCGGTCATGGTCAATATGATGCTAAAGGAGCCTCTTGCCTATGGCGCCCCGGAGCTGTGGCTATTCGCATACGCCTTCGCCTTTCAGATCTACTTCGATTTCTCCGGTTATACGGACATAGCTCGTGGCTCTGCAATGCTGATGGGATACAAGATTCCAATCAACTTCAACATGCCGTACATTGCCAACAACGTCTCCAACTTCTGGCACCGCTGGCATATCTCCCTGTCCACATGGCTCAGAGATTACCTTTTCATTCCTCTGGGCGGCTCACGAGACGGCAAATGGAAGACCAACCGCAATCTCTTTCTGACCATGGCGCTTGGCGGACTCTGGCACGGCGCTTCCTGGAACTTCGTCGTCTGGGGTGTTTTCCACGGATTAGCGCTCATCGTTCACCGCGAATTTTGCGCTATCAAAGAGAAGTTCCAACCGTTAAATCAGTTTTGCCAATCGAAATTCGGGCACGTAGCTTCCATTTTGCTTACATTCCATGTCGTTTGTATCGGCTGGGTCTTCTTCGTAGTTCACGATATCTCCACCGCATTCGGAATCATAAAACGACTCATACTGCTAAAGCCGATGTACACAGCGGCAGAGCAAGGACACTTCCTGGTATTGCGCCCAGAACTACCGGTAGTAGTCACCATCGCCGTAGGAATTACCGGACTGCTCTTGCTCTGCAACTTCCCGGTCAGCTACTTGAATGAGAAGAATGTCTTCCGCCGCGCCCCGGCATTTTTGAAAGCAGCATACTGTTGCATTCTAATTCTTTTGATGGTGACATTCCTGCCGGACAATTCCGAGCCATTCATCTACTTCCAGTTCTAACAACCAGACAAGGAACGCACAGGCACAGTCGTGAATAATGATCGCTGACGAAAGATCAGAGAATAAACCATCGCCATTCAAGCGATTCCTGGCAAGCCCATTCTTGCTTCTGGTCGTCATGCTCGTCTTCGTCGACGCAGCGGTTATATACTCACAATCCCTGGACAAAGCCAACCAGTTTCAACAGAATCCCAGACTAGTAGCGATCAGAGAGGCGATTGAGAGCGACAGAAGACCCGACATAGTCGTGCTTGGTGACTCGCTTATCTATTCCGCCCTCTTTTTTGCCGACGATGCCCAGGGGCTGGTCGCCGACAGAAAACAGCATTTCACGTATCTGGAGGCGAAGTTTCTCAAGCGACTCTTGAAGCAACAGTTCGGCGACGACATCGACGTTCTCAATCTCAGCATGCCTGGAGCCAATCCAACGGATGCGCATCTTCTGATAAGCGAGCTGGAAGCCAGGGGAAAGCTTCCTAAGCTCGTGCTGTACGGAATCTCACCTCGTGCGATGGTCGACAATCTGGTACCGACAGCAGGTGCTATCGGAGGAAGGCTGGTGTTGAACGTGCAGCCGGTAGGCACCGCCGCCAGTGGCATCTCCGGCGCTTGCGACAAATTGGTTCGCACCATCAGCAATCTAGATCCGGTTGCCAATAAGATTCGCGAGTATGGACAGCTTGGTGACTCTCCCAGCAAAGAAAAGCTCCGAGACTTCTTCACCGGCGTGGTTTGGAACTACTATCATGACCGAGCGAAGATCAAAAGCAGTTTCGATTCCATAACTCTAAAAGCTCTTGGAAGATCGACTGAGGAAAAAGTCGCTCTTAACACGCTCGCTGCTCCTCAACCGGTAAAGCTCCAACGAAAGAGACGCAGCGGTAAGCGGACAGCCTTCCAGGTCGATGCAGCAAGCTTTCAACGAGATCTCAACAACTATCGTGTGCGTTACAATCCACCCAATTTCAAGAAGCTGGACAGGCAAGCGGATCAGTTGTACAAATGTGCAGAGATTTTGCAGAGGAATAGTACCCACTTCTTGGTCGTCAGCATGCCGATTTCGGAGGACAACCGAAATCTGATCCCGGGAAATCTGTTTCGAGCCTATGAAGAAACACTGGGCACGCTTGCCTCCAAACCTGGTGTCACGCTCGTTGATCTACTCACAACCCGCGAATTCGACAAGGCATCTTTCTTAGATTCGGCACACCTCAACGGGAGCGGCGCGACCCGATTGGACCAACGACTTGTCTCCTCAATGGATAGATCCTGGTTCTGAGCGGCGGAACACCACTGCTGGAACACAACAAGCAGACTGCCCGAATAGACTGTTCGATAGATGAAGAATATGCTTGTTTTCGTGCGCGTTGTACGGCCAATTCGATCCAGCAAGACCTTGTCCAAACGAATACTCTATCAGAGAGCTCAACAAGGAGAGCTGCGGAGCTTTTGGAGTTCGGGCTGATCTATGACAAGGACGGACTAGATTTTGTTCTTAGTGAAACAAATCGGGCACTAGAAATATCTGGTTGAATTCCTGATTAACAAAAAGGCTTTAGAAGACCTGGGGACAGAGTAGAAAAGCCGATAGGAATTTGCGAGATCGGACTTTGTTACAACCAGCTTCACCGCCTGGAGCTGGACTTAATGCACGATATGCTTCCAAGACGATTACAAAATTCACGGGAAATCGCAATTGACATCAGATACAATAACGAACCCTCATTGTTAGACGGTTTCCACTCCATAAAGCGGTACTCATAAAGACGATGCCATCCAAATCAAACAACCTCCTGGACAAGATTCTTCCGAAAAATGCCCCTGAGAGCGCCAAAGCGCAACAGGCAGCGGCCAATGAAGAGCAGAGAAAGATCTATGAGCAGCTGGACAGTCAGTTCGTGCCTCGCGATCAGAGCTATATCAAAAGAACACGCAACCTACGTCTTCTGCCGTTGGAACCCGCTCGTCGGGGTGGCAAGTACGCATACGGCGAATGGGCTCATGTGACCGGAATCTTCCAGACGTTGATGTATATGCATCTCGACAAGAAGCAGGACAACCTGGTTCTTGATGTAGGCTGCGGAACTGGACTGCTCGGAATTGCAGCGGAGCCATTTCTTGGAGAACGCGGACAGTTTGTCGGCATCGATGTCTTGAAAGAAGACATCGAGTTTTGCCGCAATCATTATCCCGCCGACAAATTTTCTTTTCAGCATCTGGACGTTCACAACACAGTCTACACGCCGGATCAGGCAAGCAAGAATCTGCCCTGGGATCTGCGCGACAACACCTTTGATCTGGTAACGGCACTATCCGTCTGGACTCACATGGACGAGGAAACCGCGTTCTATTACTTCAAGGAAGTCTCGCGTGTGCTGAAGCCAGGCGGCAAGGCGATCATCACGTGCTTCCATCTCGACGAATTTTATGAGAAGAGTCTATCACTGCGAGAGCCGGATAAGAAGGGACGATACCACATGACTCCGCAGACGCGGTGGGTATTCGCCAACTCGGCATACGACTCCAAATACTTCTTCTGTGTCGGCAAGACGCCTGAGAAGGCTATAGGAATTTCCCCGGAAGGGCTGACGAAACTCGAGCAGCACGCCGGTTTAAAACGAATCGCCTATTACCCTGGAAATTGGAAAGAGATTCCTGGTGTTTATTTCCAGGACGTGCTGGTTTTTCAAAAATAGCTGATTGAGATCATGAGCGACAAAGCAAAATCTGGACAAATACTGATTATCGCCGGAATGCATAGGTCCGGGACTTCATTCGTCTCGTCGATCTTGAAAGAAGCTGGACTGCACGTAGGTGAACGATTGTCACCCGGGGAAGCCGGCAATACCAAGGGCTTCTTCGAGAACACAGATTTCGTCAAACTGCACGCCAAAATCTTAAAGGATGCAGGTCTCAACGCCTGGAGTCTGAAAACGGTAAAAAGCGTATCTTCCGAGCTGCGCGACGAAGCAATCAAGACTGTCAATGACAATGCTCAGCCCGGACCATGGGGATGGAAGGATCCAAGAAGCACGCTCTTTCTGGATTTCTGGATGGAGATTTTGCCGGACGCTAAATTTTTGTTCGTCTATCGATCACCATGGGAAGTGTGCGACTCGCTATTCAGGCGTGGAGACAAGACTTTTCAGGAAGACCCGGTGCTGGCGCTCAAAGTCTGGGAGCACTACAATCGCCTGTCGATGGACTTCTACAAGCGGCACAAAGAGCGCTCCTTACTTGCTCAC
Organism: uncultured Candidatus Obscuribacterales bacterium; assembly: GCA_964541355.1. Classification (GTDB taxonomy): domain Bacteria; phylum Cyanobacteriota; class Vampirovibrionia; order Obscuribacterales; family Obscuribacteraceae; genus JADYXR01. The sequence continues at coordinate 5,897 of CAZISK010000055.1, read as the reverse complement.
GTAGACGCGGTGGCAAGTGATCCGGCACCGCTGGTGGATGCATTGCGCAATCGACTCGCACTGCCGTTGTCTATCCCGGCATCAACAACATTCGATCAATCAATGTTCCGCAAGGAGCCCAAAGACTCGCACCGTCCCGCACTGGTGAGAGAATGCTTCCCGGAAATTTTTCAACTCTGGCAAGAGTTGGAAAACACCACAGAGCTTAAAACGGCTAATCATGCCGGTTCCAATGGCAGCGTACCGGACTTCGGCAAACAAGTTTTTACCGACTGGATGGAGCTCCGAAAAGCTCAGTCCGCTCTGTCTAAGCTTGAAAAGGCGCTCGGAGCGGCGCAATCCGACCTCGATCAAACAAATCAAAGGATCGAATGGATTGAGCGAAGCAAAATATGGAAGATTCGCGGCAAACTGAATGCAATCAGAGAGCTGCTTCTAAAGTAGTGCGCCGACACCTATCCACAGTGTGAATAAGCCCAATAGTTGAAGAGAAAAAAATGACGAGCGACGATGTGCAACTGATCTGCTTTTATTTACCGCAGTTTCACCCGATTCCAGAAAACGATGCAGCCTGGGGCAAAGGTTACACGGAATGGCGTCGCGTTGTGCAAGCAAAACCGCTCTTTCAAGAGCATTATCAACCAAGGATTTCTTCGGACCTGGGCTTCTATGATCTGCGCTTGCCTGAATCGCAAATCGCTCAGGCTGAACTGGCAAAGCAATATGGTATCGCCGGCTTCTGTTACTACTACTTCTATCTTGGCGGTGGTCGCAAGTTATTGCAGCGTCCGATCGAGCAGATGTTCAAAAGTGGCAAGCCGGATTTTCCATTCTGCATTTCATGGGCCAACCATCACTGGCGCGCTAATTGGGTCGGTTCAAAAGAAGCGATTGCAATGCAATCCTACTCTGAAGAGGATGCGAAGGCGTTGATCGACGAACTCATCCCGATGTTTCGAGATGACCGCTACATCAAGGTCGAGGGTAAACCGCTCTTCGTGGTCTATGATTCACAGGCGTTGCCAGATCCGATCAGATACACGCGGATATGGCGAAGCGCCGCCAAGGCTGCCGGTTTCAGAGATCTCTACCTCTGCCGAATGGAAAAAGGCGTTGTAGTCGATCCCAAGGCGGTCGGTTTCGATGCAGCCATTGAATTTCCGCCGAGCGGCGTCCGTTCTGCCACCGTGCAATTTAAGCCGCTCGATTCAACGTCCGGCTTCTCCGGCAACGTATATGATTACGGGCAGACCGCCTTCTATGCGGTCAATCGTGAAGAGCCCCAATTCAAGCTCTTCCGGGGCGTTATTCCTTCGTGGGACAATACTGCGCGCCGCCCGGCGCATGATGCCACCATCTTTCACGGATCTACGCCCGAGGCCTATCAAAGCTGGCTTCAGGAAAGCATCTCCTGGACAAAAACTCATCATTCCGGCGAAGAGCGATTGATATTCATCAACGCCTGGAACGAATGGGGCGAGTCGGCGTATCTGGAGCCCGATTTGAAAAACGGTCACGCCTACCTGCAAGCCACACATGATGCTCTAAACGGAAAGACCAAATCGATTTCCGGAATCTATCATGCCGTTTACGAACTAGATAAGACAGAACTAAAGAACGGAACCGGCAATAAATTAGTTGCTTCTAAGAAAATTTCCGGATCGGTCGATCAAGTCCATCGCAAGGAGGACAAAATCTGCCTGGCTGGCTGGGCCTGCGACCTTGAGCAGCCTTCCCGACCGGTCAACGTCCTTGTATTTGAAAACGGACGCTTGCTGGCGAGGGAGAGAACCTTCGTCAACCGCCCGGACGTCGCCCAATCGGTCGACAAGAGCGCGCTTAATACAGGATTTAACATCGATGTGGACTCCGCCATGGTCAAGGGCGACTGTAGCGGTCTAAAAGTAGTAATTGTTTCTCAACAAGAACGCTATGCCCTGCTCCCTGTGCCCTATAAGGTGGGTAGCGTCCGTTGAGTTAGTACTATTTTCATGAAGCCATGGGGCTTAACGTGTTAGCATCTTGGAATCCCGAAAACCCTGTCTATCAACATGCTTGATCTGGTATCAGAAGAAAAAACCGTAACTGCTTCACCTGTGGTGCCAACGCACACAATCAAGGTGGAAGAGCGAGTAGCCGAACGCGGCAGCACTTTTGCTGCGCTATTGAACTTGTGGAATCTCAGAAATTTGATATCGCTAATGGTGCAGCGCGATTTCACGGGACGCTACAAAGGATCGCTCCTTGGCGCACTGTGGCCATTGCTTAACCCGCTCGGACACATGTTTCTATACACATTCCTTTTTAACGTCATTCTCCAGGTGCGCTTTGGAAAAAATGCGAGCACCGGTGACTTTGCACTCTATCTGATGACCGGTTTTCTGCCCTGGACGGCGATGGCAGAATCGATCGCATCTTCGACTACCAAGGTTCTCGAGCTGCCCAATCTGGTCAAGAGAGTGGTCTTTCCTCTCGAAACGCTTCCCCTCATCGTATCGATTTCAAGCTTCTTGAGCGGTTCTATCTCAATCGTGTTGTTGATCATCTTCGCAGCCTTTAGACAGCATGGTTTGCACAGCACGATCGTATTCGTTCCGATGATCTTCATCCCGCACTTCCTGTTCACTGCGGGATTGTCCTGGTTTTTCGGAAGTCTTGGTGTATTCGTCAGAGACTGCAGACACTTCATCGCGCTTGCACTTTCAGCGTGGATGTACATGACACCGATTCTCTATCCACCCGAAAGGATGCCGGCGCACCTGCAATTCTTGCTCTGGATCAATCCGATGGCCGGAATTATCACCGACTATCGTCATATTATTATCGAAGGACAGCTGCCGAACTTCACCTGGTATGCCGGATACACTGCGGTATCACTGGTGGTGTTCCTCCTCGGCTTCCACTTCTTCTATAGAACCAAACACAGCTTTGCGGACATAGTGTAATGAGCGATTTTCCAATAGAACTTAGCGGTGTCTCGAAGAGATACAACATCTACGAAAAGCCTATCGACAGGCTCAAGGAGATCGTGTGGCGCAACAAATGCTATCACCGAGAGTTCTGGGCGCTCAAAGATTTCAATTATAAGTTCAAACAAGAAACGACCGTTCTCCTTGGTCCCAACGGCAGCGGAAAATCTACGTTGTTGCGTATCATCGCTAATGTTTTACAACCGACCTCGGGAAAAGTCATCTGCCGCGGTCGAGTGACAGCAATTCTCGAGCTTGGAGCAGGCTTTCAGCCGGAGTACACCGGACGAGAGAATGCGCTGCTCAACGGAATGTTGCTCGGAATCGAGAAAAAGGAGATGCTCAATCGTCTCGATCAGATCGCCGATTTTGCTGAGATCGGCGAATTCTTCGATCAACCGCTCGCAACCTACTCCAGTGGGATGGTAGTTCGTCTGGCATTTGCCTGCGCCACCAATGTCGACCCGGACATCTTGCTTGTCGACGAAGCTCTGGCTGTAGGCGACATTCGCTTCGAGAAGAAATGCCGGCGGCGCATGGAGCATCTGCGCGAAAGAGGAAAGACAATTCTATTCGTTTCGCACAACATGGGTATGGTCAAGTATTTTTGCGATTCAGCAGTGCTGCTCAACAACGGCGAGCTGGTAGCGGATGGTCCCGTTCTGGAGATCGTGCCGATGTACGAAGAGATCATGGAAAGCGAAGAAGGCTTCGGGGCCAAGCGTTCATTCGAAGTGCCCACGCTTGTTTAGATTCCCGAAAAGCTTGCTCTGACGAACGAATCAAATCCCGCAGGATCCGCTCTCGGAACTGATTGAGGCGCAGGGCGCTACATTTTCTTGGTCCCACACCAAGCTCTCTGGTGACTCCTGTTTCGCTCAGGATTACCCAGGGAATACCCTAGTTCTTTACACAAGGTGTGCTTCCAGGGAAATGTTTAGCCTGCCGGTGGGTACATATGTGTACGTCAGCAGCTATTGGCGAATTCGCTTCCAGGATGGCGTCCTCATGTTTCACAATAGAAAAACGGTCTTTCTCCTAACCCTCGTATTTCTCGCGGCTACGCTCGACGCCCCTGCCAATGCAGCCAAGCAGAAGGGCAAAGCCGATGACATGCCTCTAATAGAGCTCAAGGCATTGATTCCGAAGCTGGACAAGCTACCGCCACCAAAGGTTTTACACGGTCAGATCGACCAGAACGTCATGCAGCTCGGAGACGAGAAGGGCGTCTACAGCAAGTTCGGCTATTTCCGCGACAAAAGCGGGCCGCCGACGGGCGTGACTGGATTGCGCTTGAATTCACCTGCGTACAAGAAAGGTCTGCTAGTCGGAGACAAGATACTGGTCAACGATATGACCGATAACAAGGCGATCATGGTAATCGAGCGCGACGGCAAGAAATACGTCTGCATCCTCGATATGGCTGACTGGGAAACCGCAAAGACTCCCGGAACGGACAATTCCCAACAATCATCGACAGCCGTATCATCGAACAAGGACGGCGAAGCCGGGCTGACCAAGCCCGCCGCGGAAATCCTCGCCAATCACAATATTGTTCTTCTGGTCGACAACTCAGCATCGATGGGAACACGAGACTGCGGCAATTTGAGCCGCTGGGAGTGGTGTCAGGGTCAGACGAACAACATGTACAAAGAGGCCGAAAAGGCAGTCGGCAACAAACTCAACATCGTAATATTCAATTCGAACTATCGCAGTTATCAACAATGCACGCTACAGCGTGTCGGTGATGTCTTTAAACAAAACACGCCGACCGGGGAAAGCTTCATGGCGCCAGCCATATCCGAGGCTCTCAACTCGGTGCGCGGCAAGTTGAATTATGGACAACCAGCGGTAGTCGCTATTATCACCGACGGGCGGCCAAGCGACGCCGACCAGGTGAAGAAGCTGGTTGTCGCTGCAACCAAAGACATCGTCAATCCAGATCTTTTGACCATTACCTTCATCGAGATCGGTTCTTACTTCCCATACCTGCGTGAGCTCGACAACGATCTTACGAAGCAGGGAGCCAAATCGGACATAGTCACTGTGTTTCCGTTCTGGCAGGTCAACAGTATGGGTTTGCTGCGAGCGCTCGCCAAAGCGGTGACATCGCCCAGAAGCGCGCCAGACTCAGTTGGAAAGAAGTACACTCCTGAGCAAATAGCGGCATGGAAGAAGGCTCAACAAGACAAGATAGACGCCGAGAAGCGAAGAGCAGCCAATACGACGCGCTGGGGAACACAAGGAACGGGTCAACCGACAGCCGGAGTAAAGCCGGCTCAAACTGCCGCGGCCAAGCCGCCTGTGGTCATAGAGGTCGATGAAAAGGCAGCTGTTCGCCGAGCTGAGGCCAACCGCACATACTCATTCCCACCAGCCAACCGCAGAACGCCGTAACATTCATTGCTCAAAGCCACAAGCGAGGCTATGGACAGACTTATCCTGGCGAGGGTATTCGTATAGGTTCGCCGCGTGAGCATCATTCAGCCCCTCAGGAGCCTAGTAACGCGCGTATTAGCCACATAAACCCAAAAAGTTCTCCTAAGCCATTTGACAACTTGACAAAACCCCGATTCTGTCAAGCCAAAGATCCAGTTATATGAGCTCTTCCGGCTTCTTTCTCTTTTTTCGCCCTGTTATACTTGACGAAAGCTGTATATAGAAAGAGGTCGTCAATCATTTTTATGGCCGGACAAGCCCGGATTTTGAGTCCCAGAGAAATCGGTGGCATCTTCAAGCTCCTTCCAACAGCCAGGGACAAAGTGCTTTTTGCCATTGGAATCTACACGGGCTTGAGAGTGGGCGAGATAGTGAGCCTTAGGACTGATCAGCTTTTTTCCGATGCAGGCAACGTTAGGCATGTCCTAAAACTCAAGCGCACCAAGAAGAAAAACACCGTATATAACGACATTCCAATACACGCCAAGT